>JAKQEI010000016.1 GCA_029573495.1 Bacteroidota bacterium
GGACTTCCCCATCGAGATGAGCCCGCTGTGCAAGAAGCACCGCGACGATCCACGGCTTACCGAACGTTTCGAGCTGTACGTGGCCGGTTTCGAGGTGGGCAACGCTTACAGCGAACTGAACGACCCCATCGATCAGCGCGACCGCTTCGAGGAGCAACTGAAGCTGATGGAACGCGGCGATGACGAGGCCATGTTCATCGACCAGGATTTCCTGCGCGCACTGGAATACGGCATGCCGCCCACCTCAGGCATCGGCATCGGCATGGACCGTCTGGTCATGCTGCTGACCGACAACCCTGCGATCCAGGAGGTGCTGTTGTTCCCGCAGATGAGACCGGAGAAATTCGATTGAGTCGGGGCTGCAGCGGCGTTGAGACGCAGGGTGACCATAGTTCGGTGTAGGGTCGGTCCCTGGGTGCGGGGATCGGCGTCGTTCACGAGCCTCGATCACGGATGACGGCGGTTGAACACCCCCTTCTTGTGCTCACGCCCCGGCCTTGGAAGTGGCTGGGGGTGATGACCATTGGCTTGCTGTTCGTGATGGCCGGATGGTGGATGGCCAATAATGCTGTGGAACCTTTCAAGCGTGGTGTCGGCTGGTTCAGCCTGATCTTCTTCGGCCTCATTGCGGTGGTGGCGGTGATCCAGCTGATCCCAGGGACCTCTCGTGTGGTGGTCACATCCCAAGGGCTCCATGTGAAGACCTTCCTGCGCAGCTATGGCTATGAGTGGAGTGATATCGAACGCTTCGGTGTGGCGGAGTGGACCCAGTGGCACGGACCGTTCCGGCAGCGGCACCGCTATGTGGGCATCCTGTTCGTCGAGGGCTCGAAGCCCATATCAAGACATCGTCGCTGGCAGGCATGGAACACGGCCTTCTGGGGCTACCACGCATCCCTGCCCGACAACTACGGCTGCAAGCACCATGAGCTGGCCGACCTGCTGAACGGCTATCTGGAAGCCGCCCGCAAGGGCTGATCGATCGCCACCCGCCACACCATCGCCGGTGTTCCGCGATGCACCGTGTCCTTCTCGTACGACATCCCATTGCGCTTTGCGACCGCCTGGCTCGGGAAGTTCCGGTGTTCGATGAGCGAGATCACCGAAGGGGCACATCGGTGCTCGTCCGCGAATTCCCGGCAGGCGACCGCGGCTTCCGTGGCGAATCCCTTGCCCCAGGCAGACGGCACCAGGTGGTAGCCGATCTCCAGTTCATCCACGCCATCCACCACTTGGGTCAAGAGACCGATCATGCCCACGGGGTTGCCGCTGGCTTGTTCGACGACGGCGTTGAGGCCCGAACCATCAGCAGCGCGGCGGTCCAAACTGCGCTGGATGAATTCCCGGCAACTTGCAGCGCTGCCTGCGGCCAAGGACATGAAGCGGACCGCCTCAGGGTTGTTGATGTACTCCATCCACCATGCGAGATCGTCCATGCTGGTATGGCGGAAGACGAGCCGTTCGGTGGTTAGGCCGTGCATGGAAGGGATCGGCAAGTGCATGGCGCGAAGATCATTCGATCCGCTCGACCCGCTCCATCACATCACCCTCTTGTAACTGCCACACCACGTCCATGCCCTGCACCACCTCGCCGAAGCGCGTGTACCGGCCATCCAGGTGCGGCGCCGGGCTGTGCGTGATGAAGAACTGGCAGCTCTCGGTGTCCCTTCCTGCGGAAGCCAGACCGACCGAGCCGGTCGTGAACGGAGCGCGTCCGATCTCCGTGCGCAAGGTCCAGGGCATGCCCCCATAGCCATCGCCACGCGGACAGCCTCCCTGCGCCACGAAGTCCGGCACCACGCGGTGGAAGGCCTTGCCATCGTAGTAGCCGGCCATGACCAGCGAGTCGAAGGCAAGACTGCTGCCAGGACATGCGTTCACGTCGGTGACGAGAATGATCTCCCCCTTCCTGGTGTGGATGCGATAGCGCTGCCCCTGCTTAAGGGCCAGCAACCTGGTCTTATCGATCGGATGGTTGAATGCTGGCGCCGGATCCGTTGGTGGCGTAAGCCCGTCACGACGTGCTGCGAGGCCGCGCAGGCCCATGAGCGCTTCAAGGTACTGAACGGGTCGGAGCGTGGCCAGCACTTCCTCTTCGAGCGTTCGGGGGAACAGGATGCGGAGCGCCTCAGGGGTGGTGAACTGAAGCTGTTCCGCAGCGGCACAGATCAGACCGGCATCGCCGCTGGAGAATACCGTTCGGTAGAAGGGAGCCGCTGCCATCTGTTGCATTTCCGGTGTGATCGCCCGGGGCATCGTCATGCGCCATCGAACGATGCGATCCAAGGCCTCGAAGGCGACCAGCCGTACCGCCGGATGTTCATCGCCAAGCATGATGGCGCGCAGTGAGTCCTCGGCGAGCGGCCGCGGACCGGCTGTCCGGGCTGAGAGCCATGCCGCGCGGGCATAGGGGTCGTCCGGGCGGTGAGCGAGCAAGGAGTCGTGCGCCATCCACGCCCCATTCTTCTGCTGCATCAACAACTTGATGACCGGGTACCAGGTGCTGGCATCCGAGCGATCGATCCGCGGGAGCACCGCGAGCAGGCTGTCAACATGCACTTGCTTACCGAGGCCATTGAATTGCTCCAATGTCGCTGCACGCACCATCGGCTCCGGGTCCGCCAGCAAGGCGTATGGTACGATCGGTCGGTCGTTCTCGAAGCAACGACCCATTGCCCGGATGGCGCTGATGCGTATGCTCGGTGTGCGGCCATGCAAGGCCCATTCACGCAAGGGTTCGAAATGACCATTCCCGTCGAGTTGGCCCAAGCAGCGTATCAGGATGGCCTGCACCTCCGGGTCATTCTCCTCACGGATCAACCGAAGAAGGTCCACCTCGGTGGATCGAAGGGACAAGGGTGGAAGTCGGCGCAATGCATCCGCGGCACGGCAACGCTCCTGGCCCTGGCTCCGCTCCAGGTAGTACACGATGGCTTCGACCTCCTGCAGCTCACCTCGACGTTGCAGGTTCAGGAAGGTCGCGCCCATGTACGCCCGCTGTACGGAGCTGTCACGCTCTTCCGAAGAGATGTCGGCCATGTGATCGAGCGTGCCTTCATCGGCGATCAAGCCCAGGGCGAAGACGGCGTTCACTCGAACCTCGACCACACTGTCGTGCAGGGCTTCCAGCAGGCAGGGTATGGAAAGGCTGTCCTGGATGGAAGCGAAGGCCAATGCCGACGCGGCACGGACCACAAGCGAGCTGTCCTTCAACAAGCCACATAGCGTTGGGGTATCCCTGTGCTCCTGTGCCTCCAGCACCGCCCACATGCCATCGTTGGCCCAGCGGTCAGGTGGTGGTGGGACCGGCTCTTTAATACGACCACAACAAAGCAGCAGGAGTGTCTGTATGACGATGATCCGGTCGGTGCGCATCGGAACGAATATCGGACGCGATCCCGGGTTCGCACGATGAAAGCGTCCTATCGGACCTCGCCTGAGGTGTGATAGGTCACGCTGGGAGAGGGAGCCCCTATCCCCGGCTCGCGGTAATTTCGCGCCCTCCATGAAGACGAAGCTCCTTCCCGCGGTTGCGCTCCTTCCCGCGCTCGCCCACGCCCAGTTGAAGTCCGACGCGGACGTGCTCGATCAGATGCGCTATGATGTGCAATACCTCGCCAGCGACCTGCTTGAAGGGCGCGAAGCCGGTACCAAGGGTGAGAAGCTCGCCGTAGACTACATCGCGGGGAAGTTCGGGAACATCGGCCTGATGCCTTATGGCGACAGTGCCTCCTACATCCAATCCTTCACGTTCAATGCCGATCCGGTGCTCGGGCCGGGCAACACGCTGCACATCGGTCGCGCCGGCCTGAAGATCGAGGAGCAATACGCGGTGATGCCCTTCAGCGCGAACGGCGTGGCCCGCGCCAAGGTGAAGAAGGTGGGCTACGGCATCCAGGCACCGGAACTGGACTACGACGATTACAAGGATGAGGACGTGAAG
>JAKQEI010000038.1 GCA_029573495.1 Bacteroidota bacterium
AGCGGCAGCCGACCGAAGGCGATGCGCTGGTGTGGCCCGTGCGAGGAGGCTGCGAGGAACGAGCAGACCCCGGAGCCGGAGCCACACCCGCAGAGCCGAGGGCGCTAAAGCGGATGACCCGGCCTGTGCGTTGGCAAGGAGCGTGAGCTAAGGGACACGCCCTACCCTAGATCTGCTCGAAATGCGCGGTGAAGTGCCTGAGGAAACGCGGCTCCTTGATGATGCGGTAGCCGCGCACCTGCTCGCGGGTGCGCATGATCTCCTCGAAGGTCTCGGCCACGTATTCCATGTGGCTCTGGGTGTATACGCGGCGCGGAATGGCCAGGCGCACCAGTTCCATGGGCGAGGGCTTCAGTGAACCATCGGGCAGGTAGGTGCCGAACATGACCGAGCCGATCTCCACGCTGCGGATGCCGCCCAGCCGGTAGAGCTCGCACACCAGCGCCTGGCCGGGGTAATGCTGCGGCGGGATGTGCGGATAGAGGGACTTGGCATCGATGTACACCGCGTGGCCCGCTGCGGAGCGAAATGGCGGTACCCCCATGGAAGCAACTGCTCGCCCTGCCAAGTGGTGCTGGGGTTGCGGTAGTCCTGGCAGTGGGCATCAGGCCGATGCCGCCCAGGTGACCAATGTCACTGTACAGGTATGTTAGTGTTCACTTACTTTGTGCCGTTCAAACAGATCACGATCATGAACGGACAACGGAACATCGCCATCGGCTTCCTCACCATGGGGGCCTTCATGCTCTACGGCTTCCTGCTCATCTACCTGCGCGACTTCGCCCCCGACAAGCAGGCGTGGGTGGACAGCTACAGTGTGGGCAAGCACTTCGAGGCACGCCTGGCCCATGTGCATGGCAACCTCTTCGCCTTCCTCAATGTGGTGATGGGCTACCTGCTGCTCCACTTCGGCGAACGGCTGCGATGGTCCGCGCTCACGTCCTGGCTGGGGCTCATCGGCCTCCTGATGCCCCTCGGCATCCTCGCTGAAGTTTATCTGGGTGCACCTCCCGTGTTCGTCCTCATCGGCGCGCTGGCCATGACCGCTTCGGTCTTCCTGCTCGGCACAGCCTTCTTCAACCTCAAGCCACACCATGGACATTAAGCCGCGCCAACTGGAGATCATCGAAGCCGCCGGACAACTGGTGACCGAAGATGGTTTCGCAGCGCTCACCACCAAACGCTTGGCCGAACGCATGCACTTCACAGAAGCGGCGCTCTACCGGCACTTCAAGAGCAAGGAGGAGATCCTGGTGACCATGTTGAACCACCTTGCTGAGAACATCGATGAGCGGCTTGGGCATTTGGCCGACGAGCATGCGGACCCGGTGGAGCGAGTCCGGGCCATGTTCGACAGCCAGTTCACCTACTTCCAGAAGAACCCGCAATACCTGATGGCCATTTTCGCCACGGGAATGCTGGAAGCCTCACACGGCATCGATACCGGCATCGAGCGCATTATGGTGGTAAAGCGCCGCCACCTGCTAAACGCCATCAAAGACGGGCAACGATCGGGTGTCTTCACCTCGGACCACTCGGCCGAAACGCTCGGTCACATCCTCATGGGCACCTTCCGCCTGCACATGCTGCAATGGCGCATGAGCGGCCGCTCCTTCGATGTGCGCCGGAAAGGCATGTCCCTCATCGCTGCCACCCTGAACCTCATCACCCGCTGAGCCGCCATGGGAATCAGTAAGCTTACACGCATCGCCCTCGGCCTAGTGGTCATCGCGTTCGGCGCGCTCACACTCTTCCTGAGCGCCTCCGTGCTGCTGGACCTCTTCGGTATCCGCGAACGCGAGTCGCCTTATGTGCCTGCGGTGGTGATCGCCAACCTGTTCGCGTCCCTTCTGTACCTACCTGCCGGTGCAGGCCTGCTGATGAAGCGACGCTGGTCCGCCCCGCTGTTAGCTACCGCTGTGGGCGTACTGCTCGTGGGCGCCTTGCTCCTCGCCTTGCACATCACGGAAGGCGGTGCATACCGTACGGCCACCATTGGGGCGCTCACGTTCCGGACGCTGCTCACATGGGCCTTCCACCTCCTGGCGCGCCGGGCCTTGCGCTACACTGAACAACCTGCTGAACCTACGCACGCATGAACCGCATCTTACTTCCCCTCCTCCTCCTGGCGATCGCCGCGTTCTATGGCAGCTGTGGTGAACACACCCACGAGGCCGCTGCACACGCCGACCACACGACCAGCCCAGCGGACAGCACCCCGGCTACGGACCACGACGCACTGCCCCCCGTTACCCTCAACAACGGCCTGCGCTGGCAAGCCAATCCGGAGACCACCGCGGGCATTGCCAACATGGTGGGCATACTCGCTGCCTACGATCCATCGACCGGTGACCCCAAGGCGCTGAAGGCCGCACTGGAGGAGGAGTTCGGGCTCATTTTCAAGCGTTGCACCATGACCGGCGAAGCGCACAACCAGTTGCACAACTACTTACTACCCATCCACCACCAGCTGCGCGAGTTTGAGGCCACCGACGTACAACGCAACGCCTTGGGCGAGCACTTGGCAGCGTACGGCAACTACTTTGAATGATGCGCCTGGTCAGCTCCATACGGCCCTTCCTGGGCGCGGCGATGTTAGCCTGGTCACTCGTTGCCACTGCACAGCAACCCACCTCCGTGCTGTCGCTGCAGGCGTGCATCGACCAGGCGCTGGTCAACGACCAACGTGTGCGCGCTGCGGAGATCGACCAACGCATGGCCGGGGCGCGGGTGGACGAGCAACGCGCCGGCCTGTTGCCCAAGGTGCGGGCGCTGGCGGATATGCGGCACTATGCGCAGTTGCCCTATCAACTGCTTCCCTCTTCCTTCTTCGGTGGTCCCGAAGGCGTGTACCGCGAGATCCAGTTCGGCACACCGGACAACATTTCCATGAACGTGCAGGCCCAGTTGCCTTTGGTGGATGTAGGTAGCTGGGAGAGCATCCATGTGGCGCGCGAGGCGGAACGCCTGGCTGGCATCCAACGCGAACGCGGCCGCGAAGAGGTGGTGCTGGATGTGAGCAATGCGTACTACAATGCCCAGGTGCTCCAGGCACGCCGCACGTTCCTGGACAGCAACCTGCAGAGCACCGAGGCCATGCTCCGGAACGTGGAACTGCTCCACGCGCAACTGCTGGCGCGGGGCACCGATGTAGATCGGCTACGACTGCAACGCGACCAATTGCGCACCCAGCTTGAACGCGTGGGGGCCCAACAGGAACAGGTGCTCGACCTCATGCGCCTGATGATGGGCCTCCCCGCCGATGCGCCGTTGGCCACAGAACCTGCTTCACCGTCCGCGAACCCTGCACCGGCAACACCAAGACCCACCGCCGGACTGCGCCTCGCCGAACAGACCATGCTGCTCCGTCATGCGGAGATCCGCCTGTTGAAACGATCGCGCCTGCCTTCCCTCCAAGGCTATGGTTTGCTGGGCAACACCGGCTTCGGCCCCATCGGCAGCGAGGGTCGCTACGACTTCTATCCCGTAAGCTACTTCGGAGCCACCCTGCAAGTGCCTCTCTTCAATGGCACGGTGATCACCCGCAAGGTGGCACAGAAGGAACTGGAGTTGGAACGCGCCGGTCTGCTGCGCGATGCGGTGGCCGACCGTGAAGGCTTGGAACAACGACGCGCCGCGCGTGACGAGGCCCTTGCCTTCCGTACGCTCGCTGATGCGGAAGCGCAGCTCACACTGGCTGACCGCATCCGCCGCAGCACCCTGCTGCAACATGCGGAAGGGGTGGCAACGCTCACCGACCTGCTGCTGGCCGACCAGGCCGTGCGTGAAGGCCAACAGCTGTACATCGATGCCTTGGTGCAACTGCGCAAGGCCCAACTGGAACTGGCGCGCCTCAACGGCACGCTGCTGAACGAACGCCCATGAGACGCTGGCTGCTCTGGATCGGATTGATCGCCTTGCTGGCGCTCACCGTGGTGAAACTGGCCCTGAACAAGCGGACGGTGATCGAACGCGTGTACCGGCACGACAAGCACGCCCCCGTGCATGTAACTGTTGAAGCCGTGCTGGCAGGGAGAGGTGGGCAAGGGCCGCGATATGGCGGCACCATTGTGCCGGTGCGCGAAGGACGCGTAATGGCCGAGGTGCCAGGTCGCGTGCTACACGTTGCCGTCCGCGAGGGTCAGCAGGTGCGCAAGGGCGACCTGCTCGCACAGCTCGACGGTGAATTGCTGCGCCTACAGCAGGAAGCGGCACTGGTCCAGGTGGCGGCGCTTGAAAAGGACCTAGCGCGCTATCGCGTGCTCACCGCCGCTGATGCGGTGCAAGGAGTTCAGCTGGAGAAGACCGAACAGGCCCTGCACAGTGCGCGCATCCAACTGGCAAACGTTACCGAGCAGCTCCAACGCACCACCATCCGCGCGCCCTTCGATGGCGAGGTGACCCAACTGTTGGTGCAGGAGGGTTCGGTGGTGGCGCCGTCCATGCCCGTGGCCACGCTCAGTGACCCGCGCGAGTTGGAGGTGCTGCTCCACGTCAACGAGAAGGATGTCGCCCAGTTCCAGCATGGACAGACCGTGCAGGTGACCATGGGTGATCGGTCCACACCATTCACCGGTACGGTACACAGCATCGGCCGGCGAGGCGATGTGGCGAACCGTTTCCCCGTGCGCATCGCACTGTCGGCCGACACCCGCATCGTGGCCGGGATGTCCACAACGGTGATACTGCCCAACTCCACAACAGTTGATCAGGTTACCATTCCGGCCCGTGCTCTTTTGGGCTCCGCCATCGAACCGGAGGTGTATGTGGTGCGCGACAGTGTGGCCCGCCGCATGCCCATTGCGGTGGCCACCGCCGGCGATGGAAGGATGATCGTGCAGCGGGGGCTTACGGCAGGCGACCTCGTTGTGACCAGCGGTGCCGTGAGCCTGCACGATGGCGCCCGTGTGACCTACCGATGAACAACGCGCATCCCGCAAGGCCATGAACCTTACCCGCATCGCCATCGAGCGCCCGTCGCTCATCATCGTCCTCTTTGGTGTGCTCTTCCTCGGCGGCATCGTGGCCTACAAGGGCCTGGGCGTGGAAATGATGCCCGACTTCAGCCAGCCGGTGATCACCATCCGCACCATGTACCCGGGGGCCGCGCCCGAGGAAGTGGCCAACAGCGTGACCCGGCCGGTGGAGGATGCTCTGAGCGCCTTGGAACGGGTGGACTTCATCAGCAGCCGATCCCTGGCCAACGCCTCCATAGTCATTGTCAACTTCAAGTACGGCGCCGACCTGGACCTGGCCATGCAGGATGCCCAACGCCGCATCGACAATATCCGGAAAGACCTCCCCGAAGGCCTTCAGCCACCGGTGATGTCGAAGGTCTCCCCGAACGACCTGCCCATCATGAGCCTCAGTGTGCTCAGCGACAGGTCTGCCCCGGAATTCCACCAGCACCTGGTGGACCAGCTGCTGCCCCGTATCCAGCAACTGAAGGGCGTGGCGGAGATCACCCTGTTGGGCGGTGAACAGCGCGAGGTGCAAGTAAAGGTTGACCAGGAACGCCTGTTGTTGCACAAGGTGGCTCTGCCGCAGGTGAGCGAGGCCATTCTTCGCGCCGGGCGGGAAGTGCCGGCAGGTGCTGTGCGCACCACGGATGGACAGCTCACCGTGAAGCTCGCTGGCAAGCTGCACACTGTGCAGGATGTGGAGGAAGTGGTGATATCCATGCCCGCCCCGGGGTCCGTGGTGCGCGTGAAGGACGTGGCCATGGTGGTGGACGGCGTGGCCGACCCCACTTCGGTGAGCCGCTACAACGGTCGTGAAGGCATCGGCCTGCTCATCAAGAAACAGGGCGATGCGAACGCGGTGGACGTGAGCGCCGCCGTGCGCGCGGAACTGGCTCGCATCGAAGCCGAGGAAGCCGCCTTCGGCACGCGCTTCATCATCGCATCGGACAGCACCGACACCACCATGGAGGCGGTGAACGCCGTGCTCTTCGACCTGGGCCTGGCCATCGTGCTCGTCAGCATCGTCATGCTCCTGTTCCTGCGCAGCCTGCGCAACTCGCTCATCGTACTGGTGGCCATCCCGGCCTCGCTCGTGAGCGCATTCGTGGCCATGGGCCTCTTCGGCTACACACTCAATCTGATGACGCTGCTGGCCATGTCGCTCATCATCGGCATCCTGGTGGATGACAGCATCGTGATCCTGGAGAACATCCAGCGCTACCTGGACAAGGGTCTGGATAAGCGCCAGGCCGCACTCATCGGCCGCGCGGAGATCGGCTTCTCGGCCTTGTCCATCACCCTCGTGGATGTGGTGGTCTTTCTCCCCATCATCTTCGTGCAGGTCTTCGTGGCCGACCTGCTCAAGCAGTTCAGCGTGGTGGTGGTGGTCTCCACCCT
>JAKQEI010000048.1 GCA_029573495.1 Bacteroidota bacterium
TTGAAGCGCATCACATCCGGTGATCGGCGGTCCCAACGACGCCACGCCCGTTCCATCAATGGCTGCATCTCGTCGGGCAGATCGATCCGCATAGTGTCCTTCCCGGCGATGACCAGCACCCGGCTCTCGCTCACACCTACAACAGGCTGGAAGACCCGCCATCCGCCATTGTCCTGCTGAAAGAGATCGCCGCTCTGCAGGGTGAGCACGGTGTCCGGCTTCAGCCAGTATCTGTTCGAGTTGTAATAAGGAACGCGTTCGCGATACACCTGCTTCACTTCAAAGGCGCGGGCCAAGGGCTTGTCCGCATCACCGGGCTCGGAGATCACGAAGCAGAAGTCGGGTGGTTGGGGTTGGGCATGCAAGGCAGGAGCCGTGATCAGCCCCGCGATGATCCCGATGAACCGGAACCGAAGCAACCTATCGTTCACCATCGCACTTCCAGTGGCCTACCGGTCAGCCCATCGAAACGCAGTGCGGCACGTTCACCGACGTCCACATATTCCAACGCCATGGTGTAGCGCATTGGTTGTAAGGGCGGTACGACCACTTCCACCTCGCGTTCGGTGAAGCCCGATCCCATCGCCAACTCATCCGCCAGGCACTCCACCGTGAAGACCAGCACCTGTTCCCCCTCAAAGGTCGGAGCGATCCGATGGGTGATACGCACCTCCTCTCTCCCACCCAGCCACCAGAACCGGAAACGCAGGCTGTCCTGTGCGGTGGGATGTGCGTGCGACAGGTACACGACGTTGCCCAGCTCGTGCCAGCCGAACACGGTATCGCCTGGAGCGGCTTCATCCATGACCACACGTCCTTGGTTCGCGAGACGATACCGGTATGGTCCGAATACGATGGTGCCCAGGTCCCAACCCGGATCGGCGACCGGGCCGCTCACGTGCATGTGCAGGTCGGGTTGATAGGGCCCGTCCGAGATGAAGTGGAGGTCGGCGTTCGCAGGGTCCTTATCGTCGCTCCTCACCGGGCAGCGGACGCGGAAGTCCGTGCGCCTGCCCATCGGTGCGGCTACGTTGCGCAGCGTGTCACCACCACAGGTCGCATCGAGGATGAAGGTCCTTCCGCCGCTCCACCATTGGCCCAGCCCTTCCATGGTACCGACCACACGCAGTTCCCTCATCAGTTCGGTCACCAGGATGCGCCCGGGTGTGAAGGGCACCACCAGATGATCGGTGGGGTAGTAACGAGCGTGACCCCGACCACCGCGCGGTGGGAAGCCGATCGCCATCACACCCTCCTCGGAGTGCCTGATCCTCATCCACAGCGTATCCACATGCCGCATGGGGTCGCTGCGTTCCGCGGGGAAGGACACCCTGGTGAACCGGGGATCCGCATCGCTGAACACCGGCGCCGACCTGCCTTCCACCTCGATGCTGTATGTCCCGCCCTCGCGCATTGCCGCGTTCGGGACCTCCACCCCATCCTTCTCCAGCACGAAGGTGAAGCGCAGGGGTATCCATCCCGGCTGGGCACTGAGGCCAAGCGATAGCAGGGCGCCCATGAGGGAAAGTGGCCGCATCAACATCCCGTACACGCCAGGTGGCACGAGGTTCACACGGGAGTGGATCGAGCCGGTCCTCCGCGAGGAGAGAAGAACCGGGAATGGACGGGGACGAACGGGGATCCACTGTGCGGGGAACGCGACCACAGATGGATCCGGATGAACACAGATGGACGCGGACGTACGCGCCGACCCTCTGTGTGATCCTACCCGATCTACCTTGCCGCATGCGGATCCGCATCGCTCGCATCCACGGTCGGCACCGCTTGCACTGTGTGCGCAGCGATGGCAGCCACAGCCAGGCCGCCGCCGGACCGGACCTGCCGCACCACGACCTGGCGCACTACGTGGCCGAACGCACCATGCGGCTGAAGGCGGGCTTCTTCGGAGCCATCGCCGCTGGCCGCACCATCGACGAGTTGAGCGATCCCACAGTGATCCGCACCCTGCCACGTGAGGCCTGGGACGCCGAGATCCTCGCACGCACCCTGCAAGGCACCGACAACGGCACCGTGAAGCCGGAGGACTTCATCACCAGCGTGACGCTGGAGCGAGGTGCTCCGCTCGTAGGTCTCGATCAGGAGAAGGTGGCGCTCATGACATCGGAATTCGATGCGCTGCTGAAGCGCTGGCAGGAGGTGCCGGAGGGTGGTGCGCTGGAGTTGGAGTGGATGTGATCACGGCGCGTTGACTGTGGTGAAGGTAGCTTCCATGGGCCCGCGATCTTGCGGTTGAAGACCCTTCGTTCCTTATCGATCGACCCCTCCTTCACATACAGATGCGGGTCCACGAGACTCCAACACCACCTCCGCCAACCCATACCGCCCCGGCCGGAACAGGATCATCATCGGTCCTGCATGCTCACCGTTCACACCCTCCTGTGGCAGGTCGATCCGCATGGTCTCCGTACCCCGGCGTGCCAGCAGGTACTTCTTCGCGCACCAGCACTCGATCACGTGGTAACGCTCATGATGACGGCCTTGGAAACGTACTGTGTCCGGCGTGAGCGGCCAGCTTTGATGGGTGCCGATCCCGTGTGCTTCGTAAGGGTAGTCCTCGCTCACCGTGAAGTGAAGCTCGACGGTGAGGGGCGGCTTGCGCTTTGTGCCGGTCCACGCATGTGCCGCGATGGTGCTGGCGAAGGTGCTGCGCAGTGGGCGTCCAGCGCTGTCGCGAACAAGGATGATCGATGTATCCGGTTGGGCATATAGGTCGATCGCGAGGTACCACAGGATGAACAGGGAGTAGCGCATCACCGATCCCGTACACACCAGGGACCGAAGGGTTCGTCCGGGTCGCTCAGGCACCGCGTAACATTCATCGCCCTATTCCGTCCCATGAGCATGATCACCCCCATGGCCCAACAACGGACCTGGATGCTGACCGGCGGCTCCTGCGGCGTGGCCGCCGTGCTGGCTTACTTCGGCGCCGCCTTCCTTCCCCTGCCGGACACCGCTTCGCTGGTACTCGCCTTCGCCTTCGGGCCGCTGGTATCCATCGCTTCGTTGGGCCTGGTGCAGGCATGGAAGGAGGAGGTCCCACGTGTCGGACTGCGCATCGCCGGCTTCCTCGGTGCAGCGGCCGGTATCACGGTGCTGGCCATGCTC
>JAKQEI010000075.1 GCA_029573495.1 Bacteroidota bacterium
CGTCCCAGGTGGGGTCGAAGACGCGCAGGTTATAGCTGTGAATACGCGCGTGGAAGCCGTGCTTCAATGCGTGGATACCCAGGAAGACGGCCAGCGTACCACCATCTTCCAGGGAATGCACTTCGTCGATCACCTGCTCCAACGGCAGCTTCAGGCCCAACGAGGCGTATACGGCATGCAAGGCCGTGGGGCCGCACGTGCTGTCGTCGGGTTGTGCAAGGATGCGTATGGGGCGCATGAGCTGTCGATCCAGGCTTCATCCGCGACCGCTGGAATGATGCCTCAGGAACGTCACACAAAGGTGAAGGTGCGCTATCGGGAGATCAAGAGGGCCTGGCGGTGGCCCTTCACGATCGGGTGTTGACAGCAAAGCAATTAGCTGATCAGCTGATCGGCCAATTAGCTAATTGACACTCACCGAAACCTCCTCACGAAATCCGCATAGTGCCGGCATTCGATGATGTCCCGGTAAGCCTGCTGACTCCTCGCATCGGCGAGTTGGTCCAGATAAGGCGGCTCCGGGCCGATGGGATCATCCCAGCGCTGGTATTCGCCCCAGTTGTATTCGCATTGTTCGGCCATCATGCAGGCCATGGCTTTGAGCACCGGGTCCTTGGCGGCTTGCATGGCGATGAGGTAATGTCTCTTCGCACGGACGCAGCCGTAGTAGTCATCATCGCCGGTTGTGCGCACGGGTTCATCGCTCCAGCCTTCGCGGTGGATACTCCAAGCGATGCGAGAGAGGCCCCAGTACTTGCCATACCAGCTCATGCTGAAATAGGCGTTACCTAGGAGGTAGTTGTTCAGCGCGCGAGCCTTGGGATCACGGGCCGCTTCCTTCTTCAAGGCTACCATACGTTCCAGGATCCCTAGGCGGGTGTACCGTATGCTGTCGGTCTTGTGGTAGTTGTGCGGGTCCTCGATGTTCACGACGAAGGGGTCGTCGTCCTTGAACAGGCTGATCTCATAACGCTCCCAATAGCTGGGGTCCACCTGTCGATAGGTCGCCGCCGCTTCTTCCAAACGGTCCTCACGCAGATACCACATCGCCTTATAGTCGAGCAGCTTGTCGCGCGTCAATTCGTTCTGGTGGTATCGTTCCTCGGTCGCTTGCCAGCCGTCGGGCCGCTCAGCGGTAGCGGTGAGGTACTGTTCGAAGGGAGTCTTGTTCGGCTTGTCCAGCAAGGCGATCAGGCGGTCGTAGTCATCGGGACCACATGCTTCAAAAGCCACGTGGCGTGCGTTCTTGTCGGCGTAGACGGGCAGCAGATCGCCAAATGACCGGTCCGTACGTGCGAGCAGGAATAAGCCTTCGACCTTTTCGCCACGCTCGATCAACTTTTTTCCCAAGTAAAGGTGCAACTGGGCTAATACCGTGCTGCGAGATGCCGCCAGTTCCGGAGACTCATTTACCAGTTCAACGAGCGATAGGATGTGCTCCCGCGTCCCGTCGGTGAGTCGATCCGTGGCCATGATGTCGCTAAGCAACAAGTCAAGTCTCGCCTGGACCCGTATGGCCGATTCCGCGTTGGTATCATCTGCCAAGGTGGCCAGCATATGCCTGCATGCCCCATGTTCACCGGCCACATAGCTCAGGTGACCATCCAATAGTCGAAGTAGACGTCGATCCTTGGTGGTGGCCTGTTGTGCGATACTGCGGATGAATTCCTGGACCTTGTGCAAATAGTCCATATCGCGTTCCACGACATCCTCTGGCGTGATCTCGTCGCTGTCGTTCGACCATTCGCGAATGGCAGGGCCGTAGTCCGTGAGCGCCGGTGTCAGCAGCCAGTCCTCGAGTTTGTTCACCTCGCGGGTGAGCAGGAGTGGGAGGTGCGCATTGCCCGGGTCGAGCTTGGCGATGCGTTCCAGGTCCTCCAACGCCCTGCCAGGGTGTTGCAGGTCGCGCATCACGAGAAGCGCAGCCCGTTGCTTGTCGTTGGAAGCAAGGAGCCGATAGCATTCCATTTCGGGATCCGAGAAGAGCTGCACCATACGGAACTGCTTATCCGTGGCGCGGTCGAAACAATCGGCGAAGGCGAGGTTGCGCTGCGGGGCGGGCAGCATATTGGCAAGGTAGAAGGCAGCAGCGCCTTCCATCCATGTGGCCCCGCGCAAGGGAGCGAGATGTTGCTCGTAGATAGGGCGTACATCCAAGTCCGGCCGTTCGGGGTCGTGGGCGTAGTGGGCCATCCGTACGAGTTGGAAGGCGAGACGTGCGCGCAGCTGTGGATGCTTGGCCCGCTTCAATCGCTTCACACCTTCCCGCCAGGCCTTGCGGATGCCATCACCATCATGTGCAATGAAGCCCCATGGATCGTTGCTGTTCACCAGCGCTTCGCAGCGCTTGGCGTAGGCGATGTACTCCGGCCAGCCCTTCTTGAGCTGTGCAAGCCGTGCGAGGAAGGCGTTGTTGCGGAAGAGCGAGTCCTGATCCTTTTCGAACCGGTCCAGGCTCATGCCGTAAAGCACCTCATCCATGGCATCGCGTGGCACATCATCACCGATCACCGTTTGCCACTCAGCGATGTTCGCAGCGTATGGAAGGCTGGTGATCTCGTCGTAGTCCGGCCCGTTCAGGATCTCGGTGGTGAAGTAGAAGGCATGGAGCGGTCGGGCCTCTGCCAATTCGGGCTGAAGGAGCCAGAAGCGCTGTCCTTCCAAGTACGAGTCCCAACCACAGCTGTTCAAACGCACGGGCTGTAGTGCGAGCAAGACACCGATGAGCAGAAGGCGTTTCATCGCTGGTGAAGGATGTTCGGCTCAACGAGCATGGTGGTATCCGGTGGTGCCGAAGCTGCTGTGTCAGCGGGCGACGCGTCGATGTCCGTGGGTGCCATCTCCACGGAATCCCGTCGCCGCTCTTCATCGAAATAGCCACCCGCTCGGATCGCTCCGAATCGCGCGAAGCCGCTGCGTACTTCATCGGTGGTCATGCGTTGGAAGGAAGCAGCTCCCGTCTCGAAGTAGGCTACCGCCACCGTATCGCTGTTCACGGCGCCGCGAGCGAGTTCCGCTACTTGCGCGATCACATCCGGGGTCATGCGTTCAACGCGGATCTCATCACCCAGGTGCAGAGCGGGAAACACGTCGTTGTTCTCGTTCACCACCTGCATCGTTCCTTGCGTCTCGCGCCCCAGCAAGCCCGCGTTCATCGCATCGTTCACCTGCGCCTCTTGCAGGATGCCCATGAATGCGCCCTTTCGGAATTGCACGCCCCATGAGAACGCAGGTAAGCCGATGTCCAAGGGCAGGGGATAGGGTTCCCGGTCCTTGAAGTAGGGTTCCGCCGTGGCCCTATCAAAGATGGAATTCACGCTACCCGGCTCCATGATGCGGCCCACATTGTAGGGCATCAGCATGCCACGATCCACAGGAGGAACGCCTGTCTTGGTGGGCTGTGCATACTGGTGTAGGCGGATCGTCGCTGTCAGGGGCACTTCCAAACTGTCGTTCATGATGCGCGCGAGCCGGAAGAACTTGGCTTTG
Source organism: Bacteroidota bacterium (assembly GCA_029573495.1). Classification (GTDB taxonomy): domain Bacteria; phylum Bacteroidota; class Bacteroidia; order Flavobacteriales_F; family PHOS-HE28; genus PHOS-HE28. The sequence goes on from JAKQEI010000075.1 coordinate 3,490, forward strand.
GTCTTGGCGCTCCAATCACAATCGAGCATCACACCATGGATGGTCTTTGGGCATTCCATCCGCAATTTGCGCAGCAGCTTGATCGCTAGTTCGTCCACATCCGCATCCATCAGGTGCGTGAAGGTGTTGTTGGTGATATAGATGCTCGGCACCAGTTCCACCTTGTCCGTCCACGATCCATAACCACCGGCGTAGCTCTTCCACTGATAGGGCACGTTCACCGAAGAGACGGGGTGTGCACCATGCGCCGAATTCCAGTCGATGTCCAGGAGCTTCAAGTACACGCGTTGGATGCCGTTGCGCTGAATGGCTTGCTCTTCGGCACCCTCCAGCCAATACGCATTGCGCCAGCGGAAGGCGGATGGGATCACCACCGACGGCGGCGGTTCTTCGCGCAAGGCCGCATAGGTGAGGAGAGGGGCCAGCACCACGAGCGGTACCCAGCGGAGAAAGCGGAGCATGTTGATGGGAATTGAACGCACGATCGAACGACAAATTTCGGGCCGGGGAACTTCACACTGCAAAGACGCAGAGTACGCGAAGAAGAGGATCAAGGGGCATCAGCTATGCGGCAAACCAGATATACACAGGCTTTGCCCTTTGCGTCATTGGGGGGAACCCTCAGCTACTTTTCCGACCGTGAGGTCTGCCTTCCCGCGAATGCCGCGCTCACATCCAATACCGCACGGTCCGTGGTAGCGTAGATACGCTGGTCAGCTTCGGGCTCCAGGGTGAATGTGCCGGTGTTCGTGCCGAAGGCAGGTAAAAGCCCCATTTGTGCACCAAAGGCGAAACAGGGTAACCGAAGGTGTTGACGCCCTTGACCGGTCAGGACCACGCCCGGGTGGATGTGGCCAGCGATCACATAGCAACCCGGCCGTGCCACTGGCTCGTGACTGAAGATGAAAGGACCTTCTTCCAGGGTGTCATGGCACACTTCCAGGCCAGCTTCGGTGTAGCGACGGTCCGCGAGGATGTCGTGATTGCCCTTCACGAGGTGCAGGTGGCTGTGTTTGTACGAAGCCCAGTTCGTGAAGAGTTCCCAGTTGTTGTTGTGGCTGCTGTGGAAGAGGTCACCAAGGATCAGCAAGCGTTCCGGGGTGAAGAAATGCAGCAACGAATCGAGACGGCGTAACGTGGCGGTATCATGCCCTTCCGGCAAGGCCACGCCGGCTTTGCGGAAATGGGCCGCCTTCCCCAAGTGCAGGTCGCTCACGATGAGCCATTTCATCCGCTCCCAGTAGATGGCGCGATGCGGATGCAGCACAAGCCGTTCTCCAGCCACGACCGTCTCGAGAGGGAGCATGGGTCGAAGATAAGTAGGTTCAGGAGGGAGGCCAGCCGACTGATCCGTACATGCGATACACCCTTCGGGTTTCACATAGTGCGCATCCGAAGCGGTTGATCCAGGTCCGCAGCTAGTGCTTGGGCAAAGGCCGATCCTTCCTTGGTGAAGGGCCAACAGAACAAAGTCTTGATGGGATGTTCCTTGAACAGCCATCCCAATGCCTCCAAGGTCATCCGCTTGGCGATGCCTTTTCTCCGATGCTCTTCCAGGACCATCGCGCTGCAGAGATAGACGGCTTCGTAGGCCGCGCCTGTTGGTGTGCGTAGGTAAAGGTCTTGTTCGGTCAACTGTCCTGTCAGGAAGTCCTCCATCAGGTCTGTGGTGGTCGGGATGAGCAGCACCCAGGCGATCGGTCCGTGCTCATCGGCCACCTCACTCACCGCAGCCGGATGAAGGTCGGCCAGATGTTCAAGCACTTCGGGGTCGACCTGGAGTTGTGTCGGGTCATCATGCGCGGCGAAGACCTCCTCGGCCAAGCGGAGCATGCGCGCATGGTTGTTCATGATGGGTCTGGTGGTGTTGAGGATAGCGATCGAACGTTCGCTGGAGCTACTTTTTCCCCACCTCCGCGAAATAGCCCTTGCCACCGCCCAAGCTGAAGAAGCTGATGAAGAGCGCGATATAGCTGAGGTAGAACAACGACTGGAGCGATACCACGAGCTTGCCGATACCGGTGATGGGGTAGTACTCGCCGAACCCGATGGTGCTGGTGATCATGAAACTCGCGTAAAGTGCATCCGACCAGTGCGCGAACGGTTGATTGAAATAGGCTCCTGCTGCATGGATCATACCGAAGGTGAAGACCACCTCCAGGTAGTTGAGGAAGATGAGGATCTTCGACCGGCGGTACGAACGAGGGCTGGGGAAGGTGTCCGAGGCGAAGATCAAGGTGGGGATGTACATGATGGTCTCGGCCATGAACCAGACGGCCAGCCAATAGGCAAGCGGCTCATGTTCCCAGCCGCACATCAGTACGATGATCGGAAAGGTGGTCTTCACGAGAACGAATAACTCGATCACCAGGTCCTGCGCCAGTGGTCCTTGCCTCCAGAGCAGGTGCTTGAGATACATGCCCGGAAACAGGAATTGCGAGGCCGCCAACACCAGGCGTACGAATTTCTCCAGCCCAGCGTCCTCTTCGTAAGTGTTGTTCCAGATGGCCACCACATTCTCCCAGCGCCGTTGGATGGTGCTGTGGCGCTGATGGCCATTCGCCTTGCCGGAACCGATGATCAGTTTGCGGATGGTACGGCGCATGATGGGTTGCGGATGAAGCGTGTGGCAAGGTAGAGCGGAGCGCGCTCATGCCGCTGTCGATCGTCACCATCCGGTGCGGTCTTCGTTCCTTCGCCCTATCATCGTTGCCCATGCCGACCTTTCGAGATGAACCCGGATGGAACTGAGGAGAAGCTTGCTGGAAACCTGGATCCTTGTGTCATGTTGCGATCCCTTTTGACCGCATTGGTCGTGATCCTGGCAGCGGGTCCTTCCGTTGCACAGCGGTCGAACCTTGATCGTTCGCGCTACCAATGGCAGGAATGGGCCGCTACGCAACATCCACCTGCCGATACGATCGGTGTTCGACTTGCAGCGGACCTTTCGTTGGCGTACCAGAACGCCGGTGAAATGGACAGTGCCTTAAGCCTATCCACCGTCGGGATTACCTTGGCTGAACGCGGCTTGCGTGCTACCAACAGGGAGCAGCGCACCACCTGGCTCACCTACCGCATGATAGCGGAACGGATGAAGGCTGGGCAATTGTTCTTCCTGAACCGGTATCCGGAGAGCATCGCCGCGATCAAGGTCTATCTGTCCACTGCGGAAGAACTGCAACTACCGGAGGAGATCGGTGCAGCCTACAACTATATGGGGTACTGCTATACTGCCATGGATGATCTGCCGGGTGCCTTGGCCAGCTCGCACAAAGCCATGGAGATCATGCGCGGGATCGGAGGTGGTGTGGACCTGGCGAATGCCTACACCGGGCTGGGTAACATCTTGGATGAGATGGGAAAGCACGACAGCGCTTTCCTATACATGCGCAAAGCGCTCGACCTGCACCGAACATTGGACCAGCCGAACAACCACGCGGGCACGTATTTCAGCGCTATCGAAACACTGCGCCACTTGGGGTGGACGGATAGTGTGGATGTATACCTGCGCCGGGTGGCCGTGCTGGTGAAGGACCTGGATCAGCCGCGTTCGAACATGCACTATTTCAACCTGCTTGGCCAGCGTGAGTTCGAACAAGGACTATCCGATCAGGCCATCGCGCATTTGTTGCAAGCCGACACATTAGCGATGGCGGTGGAGGATCATCGTTCACGCCACTACATCAATCGTTCGCTGGCCCTGGCCTACGCGGCCATCGGATCGCCGACGCTTGCCACGGAGCGAGCCGAGCTGGCCGATGCTGAACTTAAGGAGGATCTGGGCTTGGAAAAGGTGCGCGCCGTGAGTGCTGCCCAAGCCACCGCCCAACAAGAAAAGCAACTGGCGACCGCGGAAGCCCGTGCGGAAGCATTGCGCAAAGGCCGATGGTTCGCCTGGGCCTTGGCCGGTGGTGGTGTGCTTATCGCCTTGCTGCTCGCCGTGCTTTACGTACAGGGTCGTAGGAATGCGAAGCGGCTGGCCGTCGCGCAGAAGGAACTATTGCGGTTGGAAAAACAGCGTGAAGCTGAACGTGTGCGCACGAACGTGTCGCGCGACATCCACGACGAATTCGGTGGTTCGCTCTCCAAGATCGCGTTGCTCAGCGACCTGGTAAAGGAACAAGCGGTTGGGGAGGAGAACAAGCAGAGGCTTCGCTCCATCGCCGACCATGCGCGTCAGGTTCGTGGCTCGCTCAACGACGTCGTTTGGGCTGCCGATCCGTCGAGTGACCATGCGGGTGCCCTGCTGCACCACATCGCCGACCGGTCCCATCGCCTCTTGGAAGGTACCGGCGTGGATCTCCATCTGGACCTGCACACCGATGATCCCTCCCGTACACTGGGACCGGCCTTCAAGCGCGACTTGTCCATGGTGGTGAAGGAGGCCCTGACCAATGCGCTGAAACATGCGCGACCAACGCGGATCAATGTGCGGCTCCATCTGATCGGTCCGCACTATGACCTCGCCGTTGCTGACAATGGTCAGGGGCTCGGACATAGCCCTTCGGATGGCGGGAACGGCCTGGCCAACATGCGCGAACGCATCAACGCACAGAGCGGTATGCTCACCGTTCGAAGTTCGGTGAATGGTCAGGGTACGGTGGTGGAGGCGAGCGGTACCTTCATGGGAGCTTAGTTTGCAGCCATGAAGCGCATCAAGGTGGCCATCGTCGAGGACGATCGCGACTTCCGCGACCTGCTCCAGGCCGGTATGAGGGGCGATGCGGGTATCCACGTCATCGCCACGTTCGCTTCAGGTGACCGGTTCCTCACGGAATTGGCCGAACTGGATGCCGACGTGGTGGTGATGGACATCAACATGCCAGGGACCAATGGGGTGGAATGTGTGGCAAAGGCGAAGCCACGGAAACCTGGGATGCAATTCCTGATGAGCACCGTGTTCGAGAACCCGGCCTACATCTTTCAGGCCTTGTGCGCCGGTGCCACAGGCTACATCGTGAAGAGTGCTCCGGCCAAGGACCTCATCGCGGCCGTGTACGATATCCACGCTGGTGGATCCCCGATGAGCCCGGCCATTGCGCGTGCCGTTGTGACTTCATTCCAAGGAGGGACCTCACCGAACATCCAACAAGAGCAGCTTACCGCCAAGGAGCGAGAGGTTCTGGACGGGTTGGCCTCCGGCCTGATGTACAAGCAGATCGCGGACAAGCTCGGGGTCAACATCAACACGGTGCGCACCCACGTGCGCAGCATCTACGACAAGCTGCAGGTGCACTCTCGGGCCGAAGCCGTGAGACGTGCCTATCCAGGTCGCTGATCCGGCACCTCACATCTTGATGCGAGGCAGCCACCGGGTCGACCTGCGGTACTTCGCGGAAATCCCTGTCGCCATGCGCCGTCTTTCCTTCGTGGTCCTATCAGCCGGGTTGAGCCTCGCCGGAAGCGCCCAGACCTACACCATTTCCACGATCGCTGGCACCGGAACCCCTGGAACATCCGGTGATGGCGGGCCTGCGATCAGTGCGGGCCTGTTGTATCCCCAAGGCCTGGCTATCACCTCCGATGGCAGGCTCTATTTCACACAGGGCAGCGATCATGTGGTTCGGATGGTTGATACCCAGACCGGTACCATCAGCCATGTTGCCGGCATAGGAAGCATCGGGTACGCAGGTAACGGCGGGCCGGCTGTGGACGCTGGACTGGCAGCACCATACGATGTGGCCTTGGATGCCGATGGCAACCTGTACATCTCCGAAGGTGACGCCTACCGCATCCGGGTGGTCTATGCTGCGGATGGGACCATCGGTACGTTCGCCGGCACCACCAGCCCGGGAAACAACACGGAGGTGCCTGCCTTGCAAGCGAACCTGGGCGGACCCCGTGGGATCGCGTTCAATGCAGATGGGGATCTCTACATCGTGATGGTCGGCAATGACTGCGTACGCTACATCGATGCGGACAGCTTGTACCTGCATGCGTTCGCAGGCACGGGGGCCATGGGTTCGACGGGCTTCTCCGGTGACAATGGCCAGGCAGTGACCGCCCAGTTCTATTCCCCCTATGGTGTGGAGGTGGCCCCGAACGGTAACGTATATATCGCCGACCTGAACAACCGGCGGATACGCATGGTGGACGTCACCACTGGAACCATCAGCACCGTGGCCGGCTCCGGTCTGCTGCCCTATGATGGCGATGGCGTTCCGGCTACCCAGGCGGCCATCGGGAACCCCCATTTCATGGCCTTCGATGCAGCGGGCAACCTCTACTTCACGGACCAGCAGCTCCATCGGATCCGCAAGGTCGATCCGGTCACCGGGATCATCAGCACCATCGCGGGTACGGGCAGTCCCGGGTTCAGCGGTGATGGTCAGCTGGCCACCAACGCCAGCATCTACTGGCCTGCAGGCTTGGCCGTGGATACGGCAGGCCGCATCTACTTCGCCGATGGCTACAACCACCGCATCCGCGTGCTCACGCCAGTAGATGACACGGGTGTGGAGGGAACCACCGGTCAGGAGCCTCTCTTCGCTTTCCCATCACCGGCCTCGGGTCTATTGCATGTGCGCTCCGCTCCACAGGGTTTGGTGGAACTCGTTGATGTGCAAGGAAGGCAAGTGCTTACCGGCGATCTGCGGACCGGTCATGCCACGTTGAACGTGGAGGGACTATCGCCCGGACTCTATACCGTGCGCATGGTAGGCGCTGTTCCCATCAAGGTCGTGGTGCAATGATGGTCTCATTCGGCTGGATTGAACAGCTGGATGGTATAGTCAAGCAGCTCCTGACCACCATGAGCACCATGCCCGGGCACCACGATGCGCACATCCGGATAGGCCTGTTTGACGCGGTCCACCGTGGCTGACCAAGCCGTGGTATCCGCATCGCCCAGGTAACCCTTGGTCGCATCCACTTCCTTGATCAGGCATCCGCCGAAAAGGACCTGTTCTTTTGCGAAGTAGCCCACCACGTTATCCCGGGTATGACCGGCGCCGAAGAAAGTGGCCTTGATGGTCTCCTCACCGGCCTTGATGAGAAGGGAGTCGGTGAAAGACTGTTGGGGTATCGCTGCACTGTCCGCAGCGGCCAATTCAATGGTGAGGGCGTTGGCGTAGGAGGGGATGTTCCGCGCATGGAAGGCGTTCAATCCACCCAAGCAGTCGTGATGGAAATGCGTGGGAATGACGGCTTTGATGATGCCATGCAACTCCTTGTCGACCCAGTCGATCAGCTCAACGGATGAGCTGTCCTTTGTGGGCGTGTCGAAGATGATGACATCCTTGCCATCCCGGACTACGAGTCCGTTGCATGGCACATTGCCGAAATCGTTGGTCTGGTGGTACGAAGTGTGGATGAAGGTGTTCTCCGTGATCCGGGTGATCACCAATCTGTCCGACCGGTGAACCTCCACAGGCTCGAAGGGGGGTCGTGGTCGTTTGGTGTTGTCCGCACAGGCGAACACGAAGAGTGCTGCAACGGTGCCGATGACCGCCAGATCCAGTACAGGTCTTGTTTTTCTCATTGTTTCTCCAACCGCTCCGTCATCTTCCGGATCCGGTCCTCCAGCTGTTCGCTGGTCAACTTCTCCCGCAACCGGTCCACGATGATCGGAAAGGCGAACGGTGTAAAGTTACCGGGTTCCTTCAGCACGATACGCATCCGGGCGATGCGTTGCAGGACAGCATGGAGGCGCGGCAGTTCCAACTGTAGGTTGAAGGCCTCGTCAAATGCCTGGCGCAGCAGCAGGTGACCCGGCTCGTGGTCACTGAACACCTCGAAGAAGAGCGAACTGTTGCCCCGCATATGGCGCTCCTTCACCGGCCTCCCCGGTAGGCCTTTGAAGACGAGGCCAGCGATGCTCGCGATGTCGCGGAACTTCCGTTTGGCCAGCTCCGTAGCATTCAAGCTCCGTTGCAGATCGCCCAGCAGGTCGGTCTCGCTGAAGAAGTCGTTGTCGATGGCCTCTTGGATCGGGATGGGTTCGTCGCTCAGCAATTCGAAGCCATAGTCGTTCATGGCGATGCTGAAGGTCATCGGCTTAAGCAAGCTCATGCGGAAGGCAAGGAGCGACCCCAACGCCTCGTGTACCAACCGCCCCTCGAAGGGATAGACCACCACATGGTGCCCTTCCTTGCTTTCAAAGCGCTCAATGAGGAGCTCATCCTCGGCAGGCACGATGCTGTGCTCACGCTGGCGATCCAGCAAGGGCTGGACGGCCTTCATTTCGGGATTCTCGGAAGGAGGCATTTCCTCCCCTCTCCTTCGGAGAGGGGCCGGGGGTGAGGTCTGGGGGGTGAGGTTGAATTGCTCCCTCAACACCTTTGCCATATGACTGCTCAAGGGCATGCGCCCACCTTGCCAGCTGGGGATCTTTCCCTTCGTTGCCTTGCTTTTCACCACATAGGCCGTCAGGTCCTTCACCCGCACGAATTCAAGTGAACGACCAGCGAACCAGAACACATCGCCGGGCCGCAACTGGTTGATGAAGTACTCCTCGATGGTGCCGATGTGCCCACCGCTGATGAACTTCACCGTCAGCGCCGCTTCGCCCACGATGGTGCCGATGCTCAAGCGGTGGCGCAGTGCGATCCGCCGGTCCACCACGCGTACCAGACCATCCTCATCCACCACGCATTTCTGGAACTCGTCGTAGGCCAGTAAGCTCTTACCACCCGTGGTGATGAAGGTGAGCGCCCAGTCCCATTCCTCGGGTGTGATCGTACTGAAACAAAAGGTCGATCGAACCTCGTCGAACAGTCGTTTCGGATCGAAACCGTCGCCCACGGCCAAGGTCACCAGGTATTGCACCAACACATCGAAACTGCGCACCATAGGCTGGCGGGCCTCCACGATACCACCATTCACTGCCTCACGCAATGCGGCGGCTTCCACCAGTTCCAGCGCATGGGTGGGTAGGAACCAGATACGCGGTATGGCATCCGGCCGGTGACCACTACGCCCCGCACGCTGCGCGAACCGCGCCACCCCCTTGGGTCCACCGATCTGCACCACCGTTTCCACCGGACGGAAGTCCACACCCAAGTCCAAGCTGCTCGTGCATACCACGGCTTTCAGGCGGCCTTCGTCCAGCGCCTTCTCCACCCATTCTCGCAAGTTGCGGTCCAACGAGCTGTGGTGCAGCGCCATCACACCCGCCAGCTCCGGTGCGCTATCCAGCAGATGGTGGTACCAGATCTCGGCCTGCCCACGAGTATTGGTGAAGATCAAGGTGCTCGTGCTCTTCTCTATGATCGGCAACAGCTTCTTCGACAGCTTCAGACCCAGATGACCTGCCCACGGATAGTGCTCCACCTTGTCCGGCAGGATGGTGTGCATCTCGATCGGCTT
>JAKQEI010000084.1 GCA_029573495.1 Bacteroidota bacterium
AATTTCGTCAGGTCGGCGTCCATCCAGATGCCGCGGACCGTGTAGCCCTTGCCGGATTCGCCGATCCAGGTCTGCGAGACGAGCTGCCGGATGCGGAAGCCGGTCAGTCGCTCGCCTTCCTTCGCCAGCCCGGAGAGGGGGATCAGGTCGCTCTCCACGAAGAGCCTGCGAGTGGTGTAGGCCGCGGTGCGGTCGTTGTCGCCCCGGCCGGTCACCCGGGAGTCGAAAGGCCGCGGCAGGAGGTCGATCCGGAGCAGGTAGAGGTAGAGCTCGTCCTGGACCTTGTAGAGCTTGTAGAAGCAGGGTTTCAGTATCTCCGCGGGATCGAAGCAGTAGGCGAGGCCCCTGAAGAGTCCCGGCATGGCGGCTATCAGGCTGCGCGCGAAGGCCCGGAAGGGCAGGGCGTATTCCGGCTTCGGGACGGGGACGCGGACGTCGTGGTGGATGGGGAAGGACGGGACCTGGATGTCGGCGCCCAGCTCGAGGAAGAACTCCTCGTTTTGGTTGAAGCGCATCGCGTACGGCGCGTTGCGCGCCGCTGAAGGGATGGAGGCGATGGCGGCGTTCACCGCGGGGTCGGTCGAGCCGACGCGAATCTCGTTGTGGAGTAGCTCCATGTTTTCCGGTCAAGTATAGCTCGGCGGCCGCCGGGAAGCAAAAACGTTCTCCGCCGGACATCCGGAGGAAAACCTGCCCCGATTGCCTTCGTCGCCCGGCGTGGCGATATTTGTCCGACGGGATCGCCTCCCGGTCCCGAAAGGAAAGTTCCCATGCTCGGATACCTTTCCGGACTTTCGCCGGTGCTCCAGGCCTTTTGGGCCACGCTTTTCACCTGGCTCGTGACCGCCCTCGGGGCCGCGACCGTCCTCTTCTTCAAGTCCATCAACCGGAAGATCCTCGACGTGATGCTCGGCTTCGCGGGCGGAGTCATGGTCGCGGCCAGCTTCTGGAGCCTGCTCGCGCCGAGCATCGACATGAGCGAGCGCATGGGCAACATTCCCTGGCTCGCGCCGGCGATCGGCTTCGCGGCGGGTGCGCTGTTCATCTTCATGCTGGATAAGTTGCTTCCGCACCTGCACATCAATTTCGACCGATCGCGATCGGAAGGGTTGGAAACGAAATGGCACCGGACCACCCTGCTCGTCCTGGCCATCACCCTGCACAACATACCGGAAGGTCTTGCCGTGGGGGTGCTTTTCGGGGGCGTGGCCGCAGGTATGCCCGAGGCCAGCATCGGTGGTGCGGTGGCCCTGGCCATCGGCATCGGTCTGCAGAACTTCCCCGAAGGTTTCGCCGTGAGCATGCCCTTGCGACGCCAGGGCCTGAGTCGCACGCGCAGCTTCTGGTACGGCCAGCTCAGTGCGGTGGTCGAACCCATTGCAGGCGTGATCGGTGCCGTAGCAGTGATCCACATGCAGAGCTTCCTCCCCTATGCACTGGCGTTCGCGGCCGGCGCCATGATCTACGTGGTGGTGGAAGAGGTGATCCCCGAGACGCAGCAGGACAAGTACACCGACCTGGCCACCCTGGGCTTCATCGGCGGCTTCATCGTGATGATGGTGCTCGACGTCGCGTTGGGCTGAACGCGGCTCGTCCACCTCCCCGTAGCTTCGCGCTCCCATGTCCGCGCCCATCGAAGTGAAGAACCGCAGAGCGGGGTTCGAATACCACCTGCTTGACACCTTCGAGTGCGGCATGGTGCTCATGGGTTCCGAGATCAAGAGCATCCGCAACCACGGCGCCAGCATCAACGAGGCCTTCTGCACCTTCGCCGGCAACGACCTGCTGGTGCGCGGCATGCAGATCGCACCCTGGGGCACGAACCCGCACTACGTGCACGAGCCCAAGCGCGACCGTAAATTGCTGTTGCACCAGAAGGAACTGGACAAGCTGAAGCGCAAGCTGCGCGACACGGGCATCACCATCGTCCCCGTGCGGCTCTTCATCAACGACAAGGGCTTCGCGAAGCTGGAGATCGCCCTGGCCAAGGGGAAGAAGTCCTTCGACAAGCGCGAGAGCTTGAAGGCCAAGGACGTGCAACGCGACCTCGACCGGCTGGGCTGACCATGGACTGGCGAGGCCATATCGCCCGCTATGGTGATCGCTGGTTCCCCGGGGATGGATGGGTGCGGTGGACCTTCCTGATCCTCTTCATGCTGGCTGCCGTGCTCCGCTTCTGGAACCTGGCGGAACTGCCCTTCACGCACGATGAACTGAGCGCTTTGATGCGCATCCACCCCACCCTCGGGGAAACGGTGCGGAAAGGCGTGATCGAACTGGATACGCATCCGCCGGGAGTACAGGTCTTCGAGTGGGCCTGGACCAGGCTCTTCGGCACGGATGAGGCGGCGGTGAAGTTCCCCTTCATCCTGCTGGCGTTGCTCGCGCTCTTCCCGCTGTACCGCTTCGCCCTGGCATGGACCTCGGCCGGCACGGCACTGGTGAGCATCGCGCTGCTGGCCACGCTGCAATACACGGTGCTCTACGCGCAGATCGCACGACCCTATGCCATCGGGTTCTTTACGACCGCGGTGCTGGCGGATCAGCTCACGCGCTACCTCGCCTTCGACCGGCGCAGGAACCTCGCCATCGCCGTGGCTGCTGCCATCGCATGTGGCTACGTCCATCATTTCGCCCTCCTGCTGGCGGTGATCATGGTGGCTGCGGTGTTCTTCGTGTTGCGCTCACAGCAGCGGAGGGTGTACCTCGCGGCCTGCGCGATCATGCTCGTTGGTTACGCACCGAACCTCCCCATCTTCCTCAAGCAACTGGGATACGGAGGACTCGGCAACTGGCTTCGACCACCCGACCGGGTTTGGATCGGGAACTACCTGGCGTGGATCCTCCACTTCTCCATGCCGCTGATGCTGCTCATCGGCGCGGTATTGTTCTACAGCGTCGCACGGTCCTTCGGAAAGGCACGGGTGAACGGACCGGCGGTCTGGATCCTGCCGCTTTGGGGCCTCGCGCCGTTCGTGATCGGGTATGCGTACAGCATCTGGCGCTCACCCGTGCTGCAATACAGCCTCCTGCTCTTCAGCTTTCCCTACCTGCTCTTCTGGCTCTTCGCCGGCCTGCGCCACGCCAGCCGCACCTTCACCCTGCTTGCCACCGGCGTGATGGCAACCCTGGCGACGGTCACCCTGTTCACGGTGCGGCAGCATCAGGTGGTCTTCACGGACACGCCCTACGCCGCCATGGTGCGGATCGCGGACAGCACCTTGCGCGACCAGGGCGGGGCGCGTACGCTCGTGCTCTTCGATGCGCCACGCCCCCAGGTGGAATTCCACCTGCGCCGGATGGGGCTCACCGATAACCCCGCCATCCGTTGGGCAGCAGAGGAAGCACCGGATGCCATCGTACGATCTCTGGACGACACCACCTTTACCCAAGTGGTCCTCGGTTTGGCGAACGGATGCGCCGACGACCGGATCGCCCAGGGACAGGCCCGCTTCCCATACATCGGTGCGATCGAGGACCATGTGGAGGGCCAGGTCTTCGTGTTGTACCGTGATCCTTCACCGAGGAACATCCAGGACAGGCGCCTGCTGGGCGAACTATCGCCCGGCCGTCGTGTGGGGCACAAGGACATACCGGCTGACCTGCCGATGGTGCATGATGGGGCCACCCGCCGATCGGGCTGGGACCTCGCTGGTCGCGAATACGGCCCCGGCCTCCACCATGTCCTTGGCCCGGCGGACGATCCGCAGGACCTCTACGAAGCGGAGGTCCTTCTGTCCTACGTGGATACGGCCGCTCATCCCGCGCTCGTCCTGCAATGGACCCGCGGAGAGGAGACCTTGTCCTACCAGGCGAAAGGCGCAGCCACCATGGGCGATAAGGTTCTCATCACCGCAGCGCTTTCCCCGAGCTGGGAGACCCACTCCACCGAAGGCAGCCGATTATCCGTATACGTCCACAACCGGTCCATGAGCAGGGTGGTCGTCCATCGGGTCCGTCTGTACAAGCGCCGTCATGATCCGGTGCGCGATGCATTGCTTCGGCCGGTCCAGGACCTCGGCTTCTTTCCGCGCTGAAGGGACCGCACAACCTGAAGCACGAAAGGCCGTCCCGGAGGACGGCCTTCCATGGTAGGTGACAGGCTCAGAGCTTGAAGCTGAGCCCGATCCCGAGGGTCTGCTTGAACTGCGTGGCCGGTCCAGCGTATGGGAATCCGGCATCATCCACCTTCGGCAACTTGGTGTCATGGTCGTAGATCAGCACGGTGTTCAGCGTGGCAGCGAACCACTCGTTCACCTTGAAGGTCCACAAGGTCTCCCAGGTCACATCGATGTTCTGCGGGTTGCGCAGGTAGTTGCTGAAGAGGTCGCCGCGGGTGAGGAAGGTGATGTTCTTCGCCAGCTCGCGCTTGTACTGGAGCCGTAGGTAGCCACCCATCTCCAGCTCGGAGGTATTACCGGTCTGTACGCCGTACACGCGATCTTCCGGTCCCAGACCCTCGAACAGCTTCTTGTCGTTCACGATCACCATGCGGGCGGTGGCCGGCGAGAAGAAGACGGAGAAGTTGTCATTGGGGCGGTAGTCGAGACCGACGCCGAGCAGGGCGTACGCGGGCGCCATGAAGTTGGAGATGCGGGCACCGTCGGCGTTGAAGCCCTCCGTGAACTGGGTGCGGAACTGGAACACACCGGCGAGGTAGAGGCTCTTCTTCAGTTCATAGCCGTACTTGCTGTTCAGTTCGATGCGGTCATCGGTCTTCTGCGGTGCGGTGCCGTTGTGCACGTGCTGGCCACCAAAGGCGAGGATCAAGCTATTGTCCCACGCTTTGCGGCCCTTCTTCCAGTTGGCCGTTCCGTTGAACATGGCGATCCCACTGACCGAACTGAAACCACCCGCCGCCCAGTTCGTGAGGTTCACCTGGGTCATGTTGATGTTGATGATCCCGCTGCGCGTCCATCCGTCGGGGATCGTATCCGGTGGAACGGCTGTCTGCATGGCCGCGGCGGAGGCATCGCGTGCGCCCTTGTCCACATCGTTCTGCCCGAGGGTGGGAAGAGCGATGGTGAGGGAGAGCATTAAGGGCAGGGAACGTTTCATGTCTATCGTCAGTTGTTCAGGTTGGTGATGTTCATGCTTGGACGAGGGCCCTGGATGCCGGCCGCCTGCACGGCGGTGATGCCTTTCTCCAGGATCCCGAAGTATACGGTCCAATAGTCCTTCGGATCGCACCAGGGGCGCACGGCTAGCTCAATGCCCTCCAGGTTCAACTTGTTCACGGTGATGCTCGGGGCAGGCTCCGAGAGCACGAGCGGATCCTCGCGCATCACCTGCTCCAATACCTGCCGCACCTTGTCCAGCGATTGCCCATAACCGACACCCATGGTGAGGTCCACGCGCATCTTGCCATCGGCGCTGTAGTTCACGATGTTGCCGTTGGCCATGGCCCCGTTGGGGATGATCGCCGTCTTGTTCTCCGGTGTGAGCAGCACGGTGGTGAAGATCTGGATCTCCTTCACGGTGCCCAGTATGCCCTGCGCCTCGATCAGATCGCCCACACGGTAGGGTTTGAAGAGAAGGATGAGCGTACCGCCCGCGAAATTGGCGAGCGTTCCCTGCAAGGCCAGTCCCACGGCCAGGCCGGCCGCACCTACGATGGCCACGAAGCTGGTGGTGGCCACGCCCATCATCTGGATCGCCGTGAGGAAGAGCAGGATCCGCAACGAGATGGTGACGAGGCTGTGCAGGAAGCGTTTCAAGGTGGGCTCCACACCGCGCCGGTCGAGGACCCTGTCCAACACGGCCGCGAGCATGCGGATGAGCAGGGTGCCGATCCACAGGACGAGGAGGGCGATGAGCACCTTGGGGCCGTATTCCATCAGAAGGGACATACCCTTCTGGCTCCAGGTGGTGAGTTGGTCGATGGGTTGTTCGATGGTCTCCATGTGTGGTGGTTCGAGGGTGTGAGGTACGGATCTCAGCCGAAAGGTGTCCGGTGATGGTCGGCATCGTGGTCCTGCACGGAGGACATGGCCTGGTGATCGATCGAAGGCGCATCCTCGATCACCTCGATCCGTTCGGTGACCAGGCGGTTGCTCGGGATCATCACCAGGCGATCGGCCTTCCGCAGGGTGATGCACACACTGTCGATGCGTTCGATGACCCCTTCGTCATCACCCACGCGCACGTGCATGCCCGGCTTGAAGCGCTCGTTGCCGTAATAGCTGCCCAGGATGTTGCTGAGCACGTCCCGCGCCGCCACGCCATAG
>JAKQEI010000093.1 GCA_029573495.1 Bacteroidota bacterium
CCTCGATGATGGCCTCGATCACCAGGCCACTGCCGGCCAGGTCCTTCAGGTCCGAGGCGGGGGCGATGCGTCCGTGGATGCCATCGGCCTGTTCACCGGTGACCTTGCCTTTCTCCACCAGCTTGTCCAGCGTCCTCCGCAGACCGGCCAGCGCCTTGTCCACGGCTTCGCGGCGCGTATCGAACAGGATCACGTTGTGCCCGGCCTGCGCGGCCACTTGGGCAATGCCGCTGCCCATCGTTCCTGCGCCGATCACGGCGACCTTCATCGAACTATCCATGTGGCGAAGATCGTTGTGACGATCAGATGATTAGATGATGAGATGATCAGATGATCGACGATCGGCACCGTCTCTTGGTGAATATATCCGTGTTCATCCATGTGCATCCGCGGTTCGATACACGGCAGGTCGACCCAATGGGTCGACGGTTCAGGTGCCCTGTAGCGCTCTATTCGCCGCGATAGACGGGCTTGCGCTTCTCCAAAAAGGCCTTCACACCCTCGTTGTAATCGTGGCTGCCGCCGGCGATGCGCTGCAGCTCGTTCTCGTGGTCCAGCTGGGTGTCGAGGCTGGTGTTCTGCGAGCGGTTCAGGGCCTCCTTGGTGAGGGCGATGGCCTTGGTGGGCATCACGGCGAGCTTCTTTGCGAGTGCGCTGGCCTCGTTCATCAGGTCGGCGTCAGGCACGGCCTTCCAGATCATGCCCAGGGCCTCGGCCTCCTTGGCGCTCACCTTGGGCGCCAGGATCATCTGCCCGAAGGCGCGCTGCATGCCCACCAGGCGCGGCAGGGTATAGGTGCCGCCGCTGTCGGGGATCAGGCCGATGTTGATGAAGCTCTGGATGAAGATGGCGCTCTCGGCCGCCAGCGTGAGGTCGCAGGCATAGGCGATGTTAGCCCCGGCCCCGGCGGCCACACCGTTCACCGCGCACACCACAGGCTTCGGCAGGGTGCGCAGCCGCCGCACGATGGGGTTGTATTGCGTGGTCAGGATGTCCTCGATCCGGGTGCCGGGCGCGATGGCCTCGGCCAGGTCCTGACCCGCGCAGAAGGCCCGCCCCTCGCCGGTGAGCAGCACGGCCCTCACGTTGGCGTCTTCCTTGGCGGCGTCCAAGGCAGCGATGGTCTCCAGCGCCATCTCCCGGTCGAAGCTGTTCAGCTTGTCCGGACGGTTCAGGGTGATGGTGGCGACGCCGTCAGTGACGGAGTAGTGGATCTTCGTGTAGGACATGGAGCGAAGATCGGTCGATCAGATGATCAGATGATGTGTCGATCGGGTGATGCTCATGTTGCGTCGTGGAACTGTTGATCACGGTGCTTCGAACCGGCGCATCTCCAAGTACCAAAGCAGGCTCCGAAGGTGGTAGCGCCAATGGTGGTCATTGCCGAAACCGAAGTCCCAGCATGCTTCCATCGTTCGGTCCTGGTCGATCAGCCAGATCACATCGGATAGTTCGTTCGTGATGTCCAGGATATCGTCGATCGCATCGCCCAAATGAACACCGGTCCGTGAGAAGTCCGTGGTCACCGCTTCCGGGATGTGGTAGAAGCCGAGCATCGGGAACCGCTTCGACAGGCGGTCACGAAGCTCGCTTGGTTCCCGGCGGGGAGGGTCAATGCTACCATCCTCGAACTCGATCCTCGAGATCGGCCCCAATTCGTGCCGAAGCACGCTAAGCTTGTCGAGTATGGCCTCTAGTCGAAGTAGGTCGTCCTCGCTTACCGGGTTTGGCTCGTGAACGAAGCTCAGCCATTCATTCGCCAAGGCCGCCATTTCCGACACCATCCGGATCATCTGATCATCTGGTCGCCCGATCATCTGATCTGTCAAAGGCACTTGAACTGATCGAAGGGCTCCAGGCAGTCGTTGCACTTCCACAGCGCCTTGCAGGCCGTGCTGCCGAAGGCGGAGAGCATCACGGTGTTCGTGGAGCCGCATTGCGGACAGGTCACCACGGGCTGTTCCCCCTTCAGCGCGCGGATGTCGGCGGTCTTCTCGGGCGGCGCGATGCCGTATTCCTTCAGCTTGCGCTTGCCGGTCTCGGTGATCCAGTCCGTGGTCCAGGCGGGGGAGAGGCTCATCCTCACCTCCACGGCCGGTACACCCGCTTCCAGCAGTTCCTTCCTGATGTCCGCCGCCATCACGTCCATGGCCGGGCAGCCGGTGTAGGTGGGCGTGATGGTGATGATGGCCTTGCCGTCGGGCTCCACCTCCACCTGCCGCACCACGCCCAGCTCCAGCACGTTGATGGCCGGGATCTCCGGATCCTTTACGTAGTCGAGCAGCTCGAGGATGCGGTCCTTGGTGATCATGGGTGCGCTTTGCTGAACGCTGTCACGCTGAGCTCGTCGAAGCGGTGTGAGAATCCTGTCTTCCCTTCGGCGGGCTCAAGGTGACACCCGACAGGCTACCACTCCGCCCCCGGGTACGCCCGCTGCAGGTATTGCATCTCGGCCAGGATGAAGCCGAGGTGCTCGCTGTGCTTCCCTTGGCGGCCACCGGTGGCCATGAATCCGTCGGCGGGGCGTTTCAGCGTGGCCTCGGCCAGCACCTTGTCCACAGTGGCGTCGAAGGCGGCTTTGATCTTCGTGAGGTCTGGCGCGATGCCAGCCTTCACCAGATCCTGGTGCAATTCGTCCATCACGAACAGGTCGCCGGTGTAGGTCCACAGGTTGTCGAGGGCCTCCTGCGCGCGGCGGTGGCTCTCCTCCGTGCCGTCACCGAAACGGATCAGCCAGTCGCTGCTGTGCTTCACGTGGTACTGTGCCTCCTTCACGGCCTTGGCGGCGATGGCGGCCAGTTGGGCATCGGTGCTCTTGGTGAGGGCCTCGGCCAGTGGCAGGTGGTACGCATCGAACAGGAAGCTCCGCACGATGGTGTGCGCGTAGTCGCCGTTGGGCTGCTCCACCAGCTTGGTGTTCACGAACTGCCGCTCGTTGCGCAGGTACGCCAAGGCATCCTCGTCGCGCCCCTTGCCCTCCACCTGTCCGGCATACATGTACAGGTTGCGCGCCTCGCCGATGTGGTCCAGCGCCCGGTTGGTGAGCGCGATGTCCTCCTCCAGCACCGGCCCATGCCCGCACCATTCGCTCAGGCGGTGGCTCAGGATGAGGAGGTCGTCCGCTTGGCGGAGGGTGTACGTGAAGAGCGCGTCTTGATGGCTCATGGTTGCAAGGTGTCCGTTGTCAGTTGTCTGGCGGGTCGTTGGCGCGGTCGGTCCGAGCGGTCAACCGACAACCAACAACTGACAACCGCTTAGATGTACTTCGCCCCCTCGGGCATGGTGTAGAAGGTCGGGTGCCGGTAGGTCTTGTCGTCGGCCGGGTCGAAGAGCATGGCCGCGTCATCAGGCTGGCTGCTGCTGATGGCGCCCGCGGGCACCACCCAGATGCTCTGCCCTTCCTGGCGGCGGGTGTAAACGTCGCGGGCGTTCTCGATGGCCATCTGGGCGTCTGCGGCGTGCAAACTGCCCACGTGCTTGTGCTCCAGGCCGCGCTTGCTCTGGATGAAGATCTCCCAAAGGGGCCAGTTGTTCGGGTTGTCGCTCATGGGGTCCGGTGAGTGGCGAGTGACGAGTGGGGAGTGCCGAGTGGTTTCGCGTCAAGGAGACTCGCCACTCGTCACTCGCTACTCGCCACTCGGTTTCATGCTGCTTGTTTCTTCTTGGCCTTCTTGGCGGCATGGGCCAGCGCGGCCTCGCGTACCCAGGCGCCGTTGTCGTGGGCCTTGTTGCGGGCGGCCAGGCGTTCCTTGTTGCAGGGACCGTTGCCGGCCACCACGTTGTTGAACTCGGTCCAGTCGATCTCTCCCCAGTCGTAATGCTGGGTGGACTCGTTCCACTTCAGCTTCGGGTCGGGGATGGTGAGGCCGATCACCTCGGCCTGCTGCACGGTGCGGTCGATGAAGGTCTGGCGCAGCTCGTCGTTGCTCTGGCGCTTGATCTTCCACTTCATGCTTTCGGCGCTGTGCGGGCTGTTGGCGTCGGTGGGGCCGAACATCATCAGGCTGGGCCACCACCACCGGTTCAGGGCGTCCTGCGCCATCTCCTTCTGCTCGGGCGTGCCCTTGGCCAGCACGGCCATGATCTCGTAGCCCTGGCGCTGGTGGAAGCTCTCCTCCTTGCAGATGCGCACCATGGCCCGGGCATAGGGACCGTAGCTGGTGCGGCACAGCATCACCTGGTTCATGATGGCGGCACCGTCCACCAGCCAGCCGATGGCGCCGATGTCGGCCCAGGTGAGGGTGGGGTAGTTGAAGATGCTGCTGTACTTGGCCTTGCCGCTCAGCAGGTCGTCGATGGTCTGCTCGCGGGAAACGCCCAGGGTCTCACAGGCGCTGTAGAGGTAGAGACCATGACCGGCCTCGTCCTGCACCTTGGCGAGCAGGATGGCCTTGCGCCGCAGGTTGGGGGCCCGGGTGATCCAGTTGCCCTCCGGCAGCATGCCCACCACCTCGCTGTGCGCGTGCTGGCTGATCTGGCGGATGAGGGTCTTGCGGTACTTCTCAGGCATCCAGTCCTTCGGCTCGATCTTCTGTTCGGCGTCGATCTTGGCCTGGAAGCGTTCCTCGAGGTTCATCACGTCGGTCATATCAGCTTGCTCTGTGGTGGCTAAGATAGCGGTACCGCGTTGTTCGATCGGTGATGTACATCAGTTGCGACCCTCGCCGAAGGGATCCCACGGAGGCTCGTAGCTTTGCGCGCCTCGAACATGACCGATCGCATGGCCCGGTTCCATTCCCTCGAAGTAACGAGCGTACAACAGGAGACTCCCGATTGCATCGTGGTGGGTTTCCGGATCCCGGCCGCGGAACAGGCCGATTTCGCCTTCGTCCATGGGCAATACCTGACGCTTAAGCTCACCGTGAACGGGGAGGAGCTTCGGCGCAGCTACAGCATCTGTAGCAGTCCCCTGGACAAGGAGGAAGTCCGGATCGCAGTTAAGAAGGTGGCCGGTGGCCGGGCGAGCACGCAGCTCGTGGACAAGCTGAAGCCCGGCATGCGCATCGAGGTGATGACGCCCATGGGCAGCTTCACCACCGCATTGGACCCCGCGAAGGAGCGGCATTTCGTGGCTTTCGCCGCTGGCAGTGGCATCACGCCCATCCTCAGCATCCTGAAGACCGTTCTGCGCACCGAACCGAAGAGCCGCTTCACCCTGTTCTACGGGAATACGGACCAGGACCGGATCATCTTTCGCAGCCGTTTGGATGAACTGAAGGTCCAGCACGCAGACCGGCTAGCCGTGCACCACATCCTGTCCAAGGGGGCGGATGAGGATATGCTCTTCAACGGGCGCATCACCCAGGAAAAGGCGGTTCAGTTGTTGAAGCGCTTCGTGAGCGACCCCTTGGACAAGGAGTTCTTCATTTGCGGTCCCGAGCAGATGATGGTGAACGTGAGCGAAGCCTTGGAGAAACAGGGGGTTGACAAGAAGCGCATCCACATCGAGCTCTTCACCACCCCGGTGACCACCGACGCGAAGAAGGCTACGGACCACGCACACGGTGATGCAGGCGAGTTCAACGGGGTGGCCGAGGTGACCGTGATCCTGGATGGTCGCGAGCACCGGATGAACATCCCTGCGAACGGGGATGCGGTGCTGGATGCCGCACTGGATGCCGGTCTGGATGTGCCTTATGCCTGCAAGGGCGCCGTGTGCTGCACCTGCAAGGCCCGCGTGGTCGAAGGCAAGGTGGAGATGGACATGAACTATGCACTCACCGATGAAGAAGTGGCGGATGGCTATGTACTGACCTGTCAGTCGCATCCACGGAGTGCCAAGGTCACGGTGGACTACGATCAGCACTGAACGGAACCGTGAAAGGAACGAGGCGGGCTTACGGGCCCGCCTCGTTGTTCTCTCCGCCTCGTTATGGTTGTTTGTCAGGCAGGGGAGAAGGTCTTCATCCTAGAAGGTGGCTTGGGCATAGCCCGCCAATTTCGTCTGGATGTGGGAGAGGTAGTGTTCGCTGTGGTAGAATCCCCCCAGTTCCTCGTTGTACCGGATGATGGCCGAGGGGAAGTCAGTGTAGAAGGGGTCCACGTTCTTGGATGCGGCCTCTTGCAGGCTCACCGTACATTCATAGTCCGGGTAGCTCACGAGGTTCTCTGGCAGCGTGGTGTCAACGATCAGGATCTTTTCCTGGAACCCATCCTTCGTGATGCGCACGGTGTAGGTCGCGTCGATATCGAGTTCCAACTCGAACCGGCCCTTCTTATCACTGTCCAGGCTGCCCAACTGTTCGTTGTCCTTGTAGAGGAACAGCTTGTAGTCCCTGGTGCGCTGCCCGTTCGTGAGGACCTGTCCATGAACGGGAACGTACCACCCTTCCGCCTGGTCGCGCCGGTCCACCAGCTTGCCTTGCGCGGAAGCGAACGATGGAACGAACAAGGCCGGGATCAAGGCGCGGAGGAGAGCGGTTTTCATCGTCGTTGGATTCTAGTTCGCCTTCGTTCTACGGAGCCGAACGGGAAAGGTTCCATCAGGCGACCTTGAAAAAGGGTACGCGCGTTGCACCCTCCTCAGTGGTGGGCAGGGCTATGTGGATGCTCGTACCCTGGTCCACGGCGCTTTCAGCCCATACCTCGCCGCCATGCTTGGCCACGATGCGCTGTACGATCGCCAGTCCCACCCCTGAGCCTTCGAACTGTTCGGCCTGGTGGAGTCGCTTGAAGATCCCGAAGGCCTGCTCCTTGTGTTTGGGGTCGAATCCGACACCGTTGTCCTTCACCGTGATCAGGTCCCGACCGTCGGACCGTTGATGCGCGATGGAGATCTCGGGCACTTCGCGGGTTCTGGTGAACTTGAGGGCATTGGACAACAGGTTCTGCAGGACCACCTTGAGCATCGGCGCATCGGTGAGGATCACCACGTCCTTGTCGATCACGACATGGACCTGATCCATCCGGGCTTCCGCCACCTGCTCGGCCACGCATTGCTCGACCAGTTCCCTTAGCGGCACCTGCCGTTTGTCGATCTCCCGTTTGTTGGTCTGGGAGAAGCGCAGCAGGTCGTCCACGAGCTCCAGCATCCGTTGGGCCCCATTGTTGATCCGATCCGCGAATTCAATGCAATCCGCCGGTGATTCCTGTGCTGCGGCCCGCAGAT
Organism: Bacteroidota bacterium; assembly: GCA_029573495.1. GTDB lineage: Bacteria > Bacteroidota > Bacteroidia > Flavobacteriales_F > PHOS-HE28 > PHOS-HE28. The sequence goes on from JAKQEI010000093.1 coordinate 7,109, forward strand.
GATCGCTCAGTGCCGCGATGTTCTTCAAGGGTGAGCGCAGGTCATGTGCCACCGTGTAGGAGAAGGATCCCAGGTCCTCCAGGGCCTCGAGCAACTGACCAGTGCGTGCGGCCACCCGCCTGTCCAGGTCGGCGTTCAGCTTCTTCATGCGCACCTCCTCCTGCTTGCGGTCCGAGATGTCCTTGATGACGGCCTGGAAGGCATGGACCCCGTGGGCCTCCTTGCCCAGATAGGTCGCCGTCAGCAGGCAATCGATCAAGTTGCCCGATGCATTCCGAAGGGTCAGGTCGACGTTCACGAACTCGTTGCCGCTCCGATGCGATCGAAGGGAGTGGATCAGTGCCTCACTGTTCTCGATGTGGTCGGTGAACCGGTGCTGGAGCACTTCAGCGATCGGTAGTCCGAGCAACTTGCCGCATGCCGCGTTCGCCTTGATGATGCCACCATGATGATCGACGATGGCGATGGGGTCACCGCTCGTATCGAAGATCCGCTGGTACTGGCTCAGCAGCATGTCCTTGTCCTCCCGCAGCGTGTGGGTCTCGTATGCCTGTTTGATCTTCAGGGTGAGATCGTTCACATCCCAGGGCTTGGTGCAGTACGCGTGTATGCCACCCTCGTTAACGGCTGCGATCACCGCTTCCAGGTCAGAGAAGCCGGTGAGCAACATCCTCATGCTCTTGGGGTGCCGTTGCCGGGCGATGGTCAGGAATTCGGATCCGGTCATGCCTGGCATCCGCTGGTCGGAGATGATCACGTGCACATGCTCCCTCTCCAGCAGTTCCAGCGCTTCCGGGCCGCTGTTGGCAAGGAGGACATCCATCTCGCGCCTGAAGGTGGACCGGAATGCCTTGAGGTTGTTCTCCTCGTCATCGACGAATAGAACGCGTATCCTGGTTTCGCTCATGCGCGTTGTTGCTTGTCCTTTATATGGGTGATGGGCAGACTGATGCGGACCGAAGTGCCCTCTCCGAGCACGCTATCGACCTGGATATCACCATGATGGTCCTGGATGATGCCGTATACGATGGCCAGGCCAAGTCCGGTCCCTTCACCAACGGGCTTGGTGGTGAAGAAGGGGTCGAACATCCTCGCTTTGGTATCCTGTCTCATGCCGATACCATTGTCGGCGATGACGATATGTGCGGAATGCGCATCATGGCCGATGGTGATCTCCACCCTGGGCGCGATGTCGTCCTTGCGAGCCAGCGTCGCCTGTATCGCATTCGTCAGGATGTTCATCAACACCTGGTTGATCTTTCCCGGGAAACACTCCACCAGGGGCATTTCACCGAGCTCGGCCTTGATCTCCACCTTGTCTCGGAACTGCGGCGCCAGCAGGGCCAGGGTGCTGTTGATCCCTTCACGCAGGTCGCTCTCCTTCAGGTCGTCCTCGTCCAGGCGCGAGAAGTTGCGCAGGCCGCGCACGATCTCGGCCGTTCGCTTCGATCCCTCGGAGATGCTTCCGATGATGTCGTCCAGTTCGTCGATGGAGTCGCCGATGCCCAGTTGCCGTTCCCGTTCCTTCAGTCTGGCCAGCTTCTCGCTCGCCTCTTCCGGGCGCATGGACCGGTACTCCTGCATCACCTCGACGATCTCCGTGATGTTCCGGCGCAGGGGCTGGATGTTGCTGGTGATGAAGTTGATCGGGTTGTTGATCTCATGAGCGATACCGGCTGTTAACTGGCCGAGCGAGGCCATCTTCTCGGCGTTCACGAGCTGGGTCTGGGTACGCTTCAGATGTTCGTTGGATTCACGGAGGTCGTGGGTCCGCTGCTCGACCTTCTCCTCCAACAGGACGTTCTGCTCCCTGATGATGCGCTCGTTCTCGAGCGAAACGGCCAGGGCTTGCTCCTGCGATTGTTCCTTTTCGCGTCGTAGGATGTTGATCCGGTCCGCCAGACCGAAGGAGAGCAGGATCCCTTCGATGGCCGACCCGATCGGCATGGTGTAGACGGAGAGGGTGGTGTATGGAAGGAGGTCCGCATCCTTCATCACATAGATCACCACACCGATCAGGAACATGCTCCATGCCAGCAGGAAGAAGGCCGCTGGCCGCGAACCGTTCCGGTAGGAGGCCAGGGCCGTTGCGAACATGTAGGTGGCGAACGCGCCGGTCGCGACCTGGTCGAGCTGATAGCCGAGCAGGGGATCCACGAGCGCGTACACCACGGCGGTGAACGACAGGAAGCCGTACCAGGCCGGGAGCCATTTGTCGAACCTCGGTGCATACTGCGCCGTGTTGATGAAGGAGCGCATGAAGGTGCTCGCCGCAAGTGCGGATAGCAGGGTGAGCATCACGGATGCCCGCTGCGACCACCAGGTCAGCTCAGGCCAGAGGTAGAACTGCCCGATGCCGAAGAAGGTGAGCTGGGCCAGCGTGATGCACAGGATGTAGAAGACATAGATGAGGTAGCTCGCATCCCGCGTTGAGAAGAAGACGAACAGGTTGTATAACGCCAGGACCAGCATGATCCCCACGTAGCCACCAACAGCGAGGTATTTGAACGCACGGATGAGGTGGAACTCCTGAACGGATGTCAGGTGCAAGGGGATCTGCAACTGCTTGTTGCTCCTGGCACGGATCAGGATCGTGGCGGAGGTGGTCGAAGGAATGTCCAGGTTGAAGGCATACTCCTTCGGTGACCCGGGAGCGGCATGTGGCGGACGTGCCTGTCCGGCCTTGGCCAGCACCGTCATCCGTTGCGGGAAAACGAGGTAAACATCCAACTCGTCGATCTCGGGGTGGTCGACCGTGAGGAACATCCGGTCATCCGCCGAGGTGTTCTGAACCGTGAACTTGAGCCAGTAGGCAGCGGCAGAGATGCCCAGGTTCGGCACCTTCTGGTCCGAGGGCTGGTATGCACTGGAGACCATGGCCTCCTTCCAGGTCATGCTTGCCTGTCCATCACGCAGGATCTCGCAGGAATGCCCCACGGACAGGGAGGGTGAACGCCCGTCGAAGACGACCCGCGACCCGACCGCTGATGTGAACGGAAACAGGGCCAGGAGGATGCCCGGACCTAGAACAGCGACCCGCATGATGCGCTTCTACGCGATCAGACGGGTGCAGTGTTTCAGGCGCAGTAGCGCAGGTGCTGCTCCTCGATCAAGCGATAGGGTACGAGCGCCAGCACCGAACGGTCAAAAAGCAGTTGATACCTCACCTCGAGGTCCACCTCGCCCGGCTTCTCGATCCGGACCTGTTCCGGCCTGATCCTCAAGCTCATGATGTTCCTTCGGTTCGGTGCGATGGCCGTATCCATGGAGCGGACATCCGGTATCACCATGGCCAGCGCCTTGATCGACGGGATCGGATAGGTGAAGGTCCCGCCTTCCCCGACCTCCTCGATCATGGTGAAGCCGGCGCGCAGCGCGTGACGAACGGTGTAATGGGCCACCAGGCAGACCATCGTCCGGATCTGCAGTTGGTTGGCGATCGAGACCGCCGCCATGCTCAACAGGTTGGGAAGGCCCCGAGAATTGAAGCGGTTCGCGTTCCAGAGGCCACAAACCTCGGCCGTTCCGTGTTCCCCCAAGCGCTCCACCACTTGGTCGATCCGCGGGTCGTGCTTGCGCAAAGCAGCGGTAATGGGCAATTCGCGCTCGCCACGCACCTCCACGCGGATACCTCCGACCATCCGTCCATCATCGGTCTGTGCGATGATGACGACCGTGTCCGGGTCCGAACACCAGGTGTCCGTGTTCGTCGTAACGTTCGTGATGCCGAAATCCTCCAGGACCCGACGGTGTTCCCGCCTGAACTCTTCACAGGTCTCCGGTTCATCCACGGCTCTGAAAGCGCGTATCGAAAGCTTCTCCATGCTAGACCGTGATGGATTCGTGAACAGAGAAAAGACGATGGAGTGGGAGGCGCAGGCTGCGCACCGTAGGCTCGCCAGCCGGGCTCAAACGCAGCATGAACAAGGGCGACTCCTCACCTGGGAACGAACGCGCGAGCTCATCCGCCACTGCATCGAGTTCCGCCCGGTGGTGATCGGCCAGCGCGGGTATCAACGGTGCGGCATGGGTCAGGAAGATCGGCGCCGAGATCGGATGCACCGACCAACCGAGGCGGTTCGCCTCCATCCAAAGTCGTTGTCCAGCACCACCGCCCTGCAGGCGTTCGACCAACGATCGCTCCTTGGTGGTGATCACCGCCACTGCGGATGCGTTCACGATACCCTTCCGGGAGAAGCGCTGAAGGGCCCTGCCGCCCCGCCATTCGTCGACAAGCCGCATGGCGGCTGGGTCCGATGCGATGCGAAGTGCGGCCAGCTGGCCCTCGGTCATCTCCATCGTGGCCAGGTCGAGACCATCGCCGGTGCGTTCCGCTTCCTCCGCTGTCCAACGGACCTCATGCTCGAAGAACTCGCGGTGTCCCGTAGGGTCCAGGAGCCTTATCTTCTCACTCCTTGAGCACAGCTCGGCGAGCCGCTCCAGGTCCGCCTTGTCCGTGATGATGCGCAGTCCACATCCTGAGACGGTCGAAACCGTATTCCGCAACATCGCTTCGTCGGCAGCAGGAAAAGGTGCCCGGTCGGCTACCTTCCGATTGGTGCAGCGCCTGGTGATCCAGGGGAGCAGGACCTCCTGACGTGGCGCGGTAGCCGCTCCCGCTTCGATCACCGCGACCAGGGGGTCGCTCAGCGAAATGGCCTTGGTATCGATGGTCAAGGGGATGCCCTTCGAACTGGCCACAATTCGGATGTTCTCCAGACAAGCACCGAGGGCGATATGCGACATCAAATGATCCGGATCCCAATGGGACCGGGAGCGGTCTTTATCGTGGAACAGGAAGAACCGGCCCGCGGAAAGCAGGAAACGCCAAGGCTGGACATTGCCCGCTGATGGAGCCAAGGCGGCTGCGCGAGCGAACTCCTCAGCCAGCTCCCTGGACATGGGATGTTCGACGGGCCCCAGTTCCTGTGAAACGGAATTGGCGATCTCGGCGGGATCGAAGTCGTCACCCGCAGTGGGTTCCACAGGGTCCTTGACCTCCCTGCCTTCGCTGGCGATGAGGGCTTCCAAGTCAATGTACCAACGCCCTGACCCGGTGAACTGGCCGAGCAGGATTCGGCGATGCACATCCGCCGTGATGGCTCCTCCCAAGGCCACAGCGCTGGCCAGCTGGGGCCATGTGGAAACCGTTTCACCCAGCTCTATCATGGAGGCCTTCATCCGGGTGCTGAGGGTCTCCGTGCCTACGATGGGGAGCATATACGGGATCTTCTGCTCGTTCGTCATCGGCCTGCCCGCTGCTTCCAGATCCAGGTGGTCGATCCATCCATGCATCAGTGGGCGTTCCGGTTCCAGATCGAAACGTTCCACGTCCAGACAGCCGCGATCGCTCATGTCCATCACCACCGGTATCCGGAGAGCTTTGGCCTTCTGGCGGGCGAGGATCTTGATATCCACACTGTCGCACTCTTCGATGAGGAGGTCGAGATCACCTCCTTCACGGAAGAACCGGTCCATGTTCTCCTTCGTCAGGCCCTCTGGAAAGATGCTAACCTTGAGGAAGGGGTCGAGTTCAGCGATCTCCCGAGCGGTGTTCAGCACCTTGGGTATCCCCATCTCATGGATACCACTCCGAATGCGGTTGAGGTTGCTCAGCTCCAGCGTGTCGAAGTCAGCCAGACGGATCTCGCCGAAGCTGCGTTCCAAAGCGAGGGTCAAACTGACGCTCTGACCAACGCTCAGCCCGATCACACCCACTTTCTTCGTGTATAGCACGGCCTGCTCCGCCCGGGTGATCTTGTTGCGGTTCCGATCCGTGCGGACGAGGGTGAATTCCTGCTCATCGAGGAGATGGACCAGTCGGTGTGACCAGGGGTAGTAGACCCATACACCGTAGAGGATGGGGTCTGTACCTCTCAGGTGGGCCATGGCCGCATCATCCAGTTCTTCGCGAGTGAAGGTCTTCTCCGGGTGCAGGGACTTCACCAGTTCCATCACCTGAGCGTGCAGGGTGTCATGCACCACGGCACCATGAGCCAACAAGGCGTTCAGTCTGTCGCGACCGGGAACATCGCCGGGGCGGATGAATTCCGGTCGGTGGGCTGGGTCGTCAGCCGCCCGCCTTCCGCCCATGGCGGTACGGATCTCGTCCAAGTTCATTGAGAAACGGTTCCAAGGTTTCCGAAAGCGGGGGTGAAGGTAGTTGCCTAAAAGTTATTAACAAAATATCAACAAACCTGGATGAAACCTTTCGACGAACAGCCCGTAAGCGGGTCGATAAACGCGATCCGTACCGATGAGCGCAGCACCAGCCCACCAGCCCGAGCACGCACGGCCCTGCGTCCTGTTCGTCGACGACGATGCTGGGAACCGCCAGGCGTTCCTGAGCACCTTCCGACGTGACATGGACGTGCTGCTCGCCCGGAACATGAAGGAAGTCTGGGAACACCTTGCCACCAGCCATGTACATGTGGTCATCGCGGATCAACGAATGCCTGGAACGCCGGGCAGCCAGATGCTGGCCTTGGTTCGTGAGCGCTATCCGGCCATAAAGCGGATGCTCATCACGGGTTATTCCGATATCGAGGCGGTGATCGAAGCGGTGAACAAGGCAGGCGTCATGCACTACTGCTCCAAGCCCTGGGATCCATCAGAGTTGGTCCAGGTGGTGCGGAAGGCGTACGAGGAGGTGCGCGCGGAGGAGGAACGCGTCGCCTACACGGAGAAGCTCATCACGGCGAACCAGCAGTTGGAGTTCGCCCTTCGGCAGCGGCTGTTATCCTGAACCGTATCCAACCGATCACAACCGGCGCCATCTTCCCATGAAGGTGGCGCCTTTCTTTGCGCCATGATCCGGATCGCCCGTTCGACGCTGGTACTGGCCTTTCTTCTCGTGATGTCCGATGCTTCGGCACAATGTGATCGATGGCAGCAGCGCGTGGAGTACACCATGAACGTCGCCCTCGACCACAGGGACCATCGGTTCGAGGGGCGCACGCGCCTGCGGTACACGAACAACAGCCCTGATACCTTGCGCGAGGTCTTCTTCCACCTCTACTTCAATGCGTTCCAGCCGGGTAGTGAGATGGATGTGCGTTCGCGGACGATCGAGGATCCCGATGACCGGATAGGAGGGCGGATCGCGGAGTTGGAGCCGCATCAGGTCGGACGGTGTATTGTCACGGATCTTACCCAGGATGGTCGGGCCGCGGTGCTGACCCCGATGGGGACGGTATTGAAAGTGTCCCTACCAAGGCCGTTACTTCCCCGACGCACGACCAACTTCGAATTCGGATTCAACGGTCAGGTACCCGTGCAGATCAGGCGCAGTGGGCGTGACAACGCCGAACAGGTGGCATATAGCATGGTGCAATGGTACCCGAAGCTGGCGGAATACGATGCCCGGGGTTGGCATGCCGATCCATACGTGGGCAGGGAGTTCTTCGGAGTCTGGGGTGATTTCGACGTCACATTGGAGTTGGATAGTGCGTTCACGGTCGCCGCCACCGGTGTGCTTCAGAACGCACACGAGATCGGGCATGGGTATCCCTCGGGTAAAAGGCGGGTGGAACGACCTGGTGGTGACCGGTTGCGCTGGCACTTCGTGGCGAAGGACGTGCACGACTTCGCCTGGGCGGCGGACCGTGAATTCGCCCATTCCATCACCCGGGTACCCGATGGGCCGGACCTCCACTTCTTCTATAAGGACACACCGGAGTATGAGTCGGTTTGGAGGGAGTTGCCAGCCTACATGGTGCGCAACTTCGAATACATGAACGCCAATTTCGGGAAATACCCCTGGCCGCAATACAGCTTCGTACAGGGAGGGGATGGTGGAATGGAGTATCCCATGCTCACCTTGATCACCGGGAAACGGCGCCTGGGTTCGCTCGTGGGTGTGAGCGTTCACGAGAGCGTGCACAGTTGGTATTACGGCGTCCTCGCCAGCAATGAAGGTCGCTTTGCCTGGATGGATGAGGGTTTCACGGAATATGCGGGTAGCGAGGTGATGCAGGCGCTCTTCCCCGGAGCAGGGGATCCGCATGCCGGGTCGATCGCGGGCTATCAGGCCCTGGTGAATAGCGGACACCACGAACCACCGAGCATCCATGCCGATCATTTCCTCACGAACAAGGCATACGGTGCGACCGCATACAGCTTCGGAGAGATGTTCGTTCATCAATTGGGCGCCGTGGTGGGGGAGCAGAGCTTGAAGAAGGGGTTGCGCAGGTACTTTGATGTGTGTGGGTTCAAGCACCCCGAACCCATCGACTTCGAGCGGGTACTGGAGAAAGGTACCGGCCTGGAGCTCGACTGGTATTTCGATGAGTGGATCAATACCACGCGCAAGCTCGACTATGCGGTCTCGGAGGTGGTCGGCATCGGCGATTCGTTGCGCGTGACGATCAAGCGCGAGGGCGAGATGATCATGCCGGTCGATGTGCAGCTGGTCTTCCGCGATGGCACGCGGCGCGATCACCACATCCCGCTCTCGTTGGAACTCGGCGTGAAGTCACCATCAAGCGAGGCGGAGGCCTTCACGGCGCTGCGCCCCTGGCAATGGACGGACCTCACCTACACCTTCACCGTACCCGGCAGTTTCGGCAAGCTGGCCGGCGTCGTCATCGACCCGAAGCGGCGCACGGCCGACATCGACCTCACCAACAATACCGTGGAACTGCCCGAGGGCGCAACGGGCGTGGTGCGGCCTTAGCGCGCCAGCACGCCACGGAGCACCCGCGCGAATTCCCTGGGCCGCTCGGCATTGGCCACGTGCCCGGTGCGCGGGATCACGTACCAGTGATCATCCGGCAAGCTGTTGCGATGCAGGATCGCGAGCCCCGTCGAGTTGGGGATCAGCTCGTCTCGTTCGCCCCAGATCAGGTACACGGGCATCTTCCAGTCGTAGCGCTTGGTCACGAATGCGGATTCATGCGCCATGAGGTCCTGGAGCAGGGTGATCTGCGCTGCGCGGTAGGGCGCGACGAACTCGCGGTGGATCTGTTTTAGCAGGAAGCCGGGCATGGGCGGGTCGCGGTAGAGGGATAAGCGGATACCGAAGCGCAGGTCCTTCGCCGTGGGCGTGCGCATCACGGCCAGCATGCTGGGCGCGCCGCGCGACCGCACGATGCTGTCAGCGAGCGCGGCGCTGTAGTCGCTCACGAGGCCGTCGTAGATCACCAGCTTCTCCACCCGCTCGGGATAGCGCTCGGCCAGCGCCGCCGCCACGCCGCCGCCGTAGCTGTTGCCCACCACCGCGATGGGCTCACGAATGCCGAGGCTGTCGAGGATCGCGATCACGTGCGCGGCCTGATCGTCCAAGCTGCGGCCCTGGCGCGTGGTATCCCATTTGGCGCTGCGGCCGTGGCTCAGCAAGTCGGGGAGGATGCAGTCGTACGAGTCGTCGAGCAATTGGGCGGTGCGGCTCCATTGCAGCGACCCCGTGCCGGTGTAGCCGTGCAGCAGCAGCAGCTTCTCCTTGCCGGTGTCGCGATGCCAGGCGAAGCGTGGCACATCCGGCGTACCGACCTCATCCCCACGATAGCCTTCGTGCTCCAGGCGGTCATCGCTCTTGCGCGCGTGCATACGCGCCAGGTTACACGAGGTGGCGAGAAGGAGCAGCAACGGCAGCCAGCGCATGCTGCAAAGGAAGCGCCCCGCAGGTGAGTCCTGCGGGGCGCTCGTGAGCGGGAACGTGGCTCAGGCCGCCACCTCCTCTTCCTTGTGGCTGCTCACCAGCTTGTGCTGCAGCTCGCTCGGCACCGATCGGTAGGCATGGAATCGCTCTGTATAGGTGCCGCGGCCTTGCGTCAGGCTGCGCAGGGTGGTGCTGTAGCGGTCCAATTCGGCCAGTGGCGTCAGGGTCCTGATGATCTGATAGCGGCCGCTGCTGTCCACGCCCATCACGATGCTGCGCCGTCCTTGCAGGTCGGTCATCACATCGCCCATGAGATCGGCGGGCACACGTACCTCCAGTTCCTGGATCGGCTCCATCAGCTGCGGGTCGGCATTGGTGAAGGCGTCGCGGAAGGCGTGCAGCCCCGCGATCTTGAAACTGATGTCGTTGCTGTCCACGGGGTGCATCTTGCCGTCATGCACGATCACGCGGATGTCGCGCGCGGGAGATCCCGTGAGCGGGCCGCGCTCCATCTTCTCCATCACGCCCTTCAGGATGCTCGGCATGAACTTGTTGTCGATCACACCACCCACGATGCAGTTGTAGAACACCAGCTTGCCGCCCGTGGGCAGGTCATGCTCCTCCCTTCCCCGAACGCTGTGGCCTGATGGTTCGGGCATTCCCTCGTACCAGGGTTCGATACGCAGATGTACCTCGGCGAACTGGCCGCTTCCACCGGTCTGCTTCTTGTGGCGGTAACTCGCCTCAGCGGTCCGCTGGATGGTCTCGCGGTATGGGATACGTGGGCTGCTGAACACGCAATCGACCTTGTAATGATGGTTGAGCTTCCATTTCAGCAGGCTCAGGTGCAGTTCGCCCTGCGCGCCCACCAGTTGCTGTGCCGTCTCCCGGCTGTACTGTAGTACGATCGTGGGGTCCTCCTTCTGGATCTCCATCAGCGCCGCGTGCAGCTTCTCTTCCTGCTTCTGGTCGATGGCGCGTATCACCTGGCGCAGACGGGGCTCGGGGAAGGCGATGGGCTGCAGTTTCACGGCCTTGCCCGGCGCGTGCAGCGTGTGGGCGGTTGCGGTGTCCTTCAATTTGATGGTGCCGCCGATGTCGCCGGCCACCAGGCG
>JAKQEI010000045.1 GCA_029573495.1 Bacteroidota bacterium
CCTTTGCACCACGGATGCCGCGATCGCCCTCTTCGATCAACTGGGTGGAACACCGGATGCGGGTGGAACGTGGTCGGGACCAAGCGCGGTTACCGGTGGTCAGTTCGATCCGGCCACGATGAGCGCTGGCGCATACACGTATACCGTCGCTGGTACGGCGCCCTGCCCCGATGAGAGCGCGACCGTGACCGTCACGCTGAACGTCCCACCAAGCGCTGGTGTGGACGGTAGTATCACCCTTTGCAGCAGCGATGCACCGGCTTCGCTCTTCGATCAACTTGGCGGTGCACCCGATGCTGGTGGAACATGGAGCGGCCCGAGCGCGGTGAGCGGTAGCATGATCGACCCCACGACGATGAGCGCCGGCGTGTACACCTACACCGTCGCTGGTACAGCGCCCTGTCCAGATGCCACGGCGACCGTGACCGTCACGATAAACACGCCGCCTGATCCGGGTACCGATGGCGCGATCACCCTTTGCACCACGGATGCTGCGATCGCCCTCTTCGATCAACTGGGTGGAACACCGGATGTGGGTGGAACGTGGTCGGGACCAAGCGCGGTTACAGGTGGTCAGTTCGATCCGGCCACGATGAGCGCTGGCGCATACACGTATACCGTCGCCGGAACGGCTCCCTGCCCCGATGAGAGTGCGACCGTGACCGTCACGTTGAACGCTCCGCCGAGCGCTGGTGTGGACGGTAGTATCACCCTTTGCAGCAGCGATGCACCGGCTTCGCTCTTCGATCAACTTGGCGGTGCACCCGATGCTGGTGGAACATGGAGCGGACCGAGCGCGGTGAGCGGTGGCATGATCGACCCCGCGACGATGAGCGCCGGTGTGTACACCTACACCGTCGCTGGTACGGCGCCCTGTCCAGATGCCACGGCGACCGTGACCGTCACGATAAACACGCCGCCTGATCCGGGTACGGATGGCGCGATCGCGCTATGTGCGACGAGCCCAGCGAGTTCCTTGTTCGATGTGTTGGGTGGAACTCCTGATGCTGGAGGGTCATGGTCCGGGCCCAGCGCATTGGTGGGTGCCTTGTTCGATCCGGCCATTATGAATGCCGGTACATACACATACACGGTCGATGGCATATCACCCTGCCTCGCGGCGTCCGCTGAGGTGGTGGTCAACGTAGTCAGCAACCCCGACCCAGGAACCCCTGGCTCGATCACGCTCTGCACATCGGCGAATGCGGTCGATCTGTTCGATCAGCTCGGCGGCACACCGGACATGGGAGGAACCTGGAGCGGACCGAGCGCGGTCGTTGGCGGTCAGTTCGATCCGGCTTCGATGGCAGCCGGTGTTTACACCTATACGATCAACGTTCCACCCCCGTGCGTAAGTGTAAGTAGCACCGTAAACGTGAACCTGGTCCAACCGCCTGACGCAGGCTCAAATGGCAGCCTTACACTGTGCATCAGCAGCCCGACAACAGCGCTGCTCCCCTCCCTTGGCGGATCACCGAATGCTGGTGGAACATGGAGCGGTCCTAGCGCGGTGATCGGAGGTTCCTTCAACCCGGCCACCATGGCGCCGGGCACCTACACGTACACGGTCGCGGGAACCGCACCT
>JAKQEI010000119.1 GCA_029573495.1 Bacteroidota bacterium
GTGCCTTTGGTGTTGCGCACGGTGAGGTCCCATCCGGCGGTGATGGTGCGGCTGCCGCCCACGATGGCCTTGTCGTTCTCGCGCTTGCGTTTGACGCGTTCCACCACCACGCCCTTGTCGCGACCGAGTGAGATGTTCAGCGTGTCGGTCGGTGCATCAAGCTGCAGGTAGCTCTGACCCACGAAGGTGCCCTCGAAGAAGACGTTCGCCTCGCCGGGCAGCAGGTTCAGGTCCTCCCAGCCCGTGGTGCGCGCGTAGAGGAAGGCGTCCTTGTCCAGCTTCGGGGTGGCGTAATGCTTGTAGGTCGCGGCGATGGTCTTGCTCTGCACGCCCACGGTGTGTGCCAGGCCATCGGCGGGGATGGTGAAGGGCACATCGATCACGTACTCCGTGGTGGTGGTGCGGCTGGTGATCGATCCCGCCCATTGATAGCTCGCCTCCACTTCCTCCAGTCTGAACGACTCACCTTGTGCCATGTCCGATGCGGCAGGTGCCATGGACCCGAATTCGACCTTCTGGCGCCGGAGACGGTCGTTGCTCGAAGAACGCTGGATCTGTTGCGGGCGATAGGTGTACAGCGTCCATGGGTTCAACACGGGCATCACTCCACCGAGTGTCGGGTTGCCGCTGCTCAGGCTCAGGTCCACCTTGCTCCAATCCTCGCCCGTGCTGTTGGTCACCTGGGCTTTCATCAGGAGTTCGATGGGTTGTCCCGTGCTCTTCGCGCGCAGATCGTAGGCAGGCAGCCAGCTCGCACTCGGCGAGAAGTAGGTGAGGACGAAGGAGGCGCTCACTTCCGCCGTGCTGGTGATCTCCACCACCACTTCGCTGGTGGGTGCTGGCGCCTGGGACTGGTATTGGGCCAGTTCCTTGCGCAACTTCTCCGCTTCGGTGTTGATGTTGGTGAGCTTCTCCTGCTGGGCCAGCCAATTGGTCTTCGTCACCTTGAGGCGTTCGCGCACGTAGTCGTTCACCCCGGTGAGCTGGGCGGCGGTCAGTCCGTTCTGCTGGCCGGCGATGCTGCTGTTCTTGTTGAGCAGCTGCTCCTCGTTCACCCATACATCCTGCATGGCCTTCTCATAGGCCCAGTCCTTCTCCAGCTTCTTGATGCGGTCCTGAAGCTCCTCGATCTCCTTCTTCTTCGGGCTTTCGCTGAGGTGGTTGATGCGGTGGTTCACGCTCAGGATGGTGTAGCCACCCTTGCCGGTCACCTGCAGGCTCTGCGGATCGATGTGCTGGGTGAGGCCCGTGAAGATGAGGGTGCTCGCACCGGCCGGGATGCTGGTGGATGCCGTGCGGCTCACCTGCGCACCACTCAGGAAGACCTTGGCGCTGGCCACCTTGCTGGTGATCTTCTTGCCCTCGGTATCGATGGGCGTGGCGCGCACCTCCGCCTGGAATAGCACGAGGGAAAGAAGGGCGACGAACGGGAACGGGCGGAGCTGGGAAGTGGTGATGAAGTGCGGGAACATGGTGTGGTGAAGGTAGCCCTGTTGGACCACCGATCATGCTGTACACGCGGGTCGCGGGAAGGTTCGATCGGATCATGTCCTGAGCGCACTACTTGCAACTCGAACGGTCATGCACATCGCGAGCGGGCACTTGCTGGGGACGCCTGCACCTGTCCCGCGTATCTTAGCCAATGTTGCATGACCCCCACCGACATAATGCCCTTCCGTCCTGCGGGCAGGATCGCTCACAGATCCACCTCCGGCCGGCTGGGTCGCGCCGTGCGCGGTTTCCGGTCCTTCTCCGTTCCGGGTGTGGTCGGCGTGCTGCTCGTGGGGCGGGAGGCGGCTATCTGCTTCATGTCCCATCCATCGAGCTCCCCGCCATGATGTGAACGATCCGGCCGGTGGACCGATGGCAAGCCCTATCAGGCAGCCCACACCCGCTGTTCACATTCCGCGATCCTCTCCGATGTTGGGGTATGAGGGCGTTCAACACCTTCCGACACTTGGCAGACCCCGCGGATTTGCACTATCATCGCGTGGTCCTTGGCTCGGCCGTGGACGCCCAGGATGGAGGGTGTGCTCTCCCATACCGCCCAAGCGGCCGATTGGGCCGAGGGTCTTCGTTGCAACAACGCAAGGACCCTCAGCGCGCTGTACACGAAACACTTCCCGGCGGTTCGCAGCTACGTGCTGCAGAACAACGGGTCGGAGGACGATGCGCGGGACGTGTTCCAGGAATCCATCGTGGTGCTCTGGCTCGGTGTGAAGGAAGGTCGGGTGGTCCCCGAGGCGGATGCCGGCGGTTTCCTTTTTCGCGTGGCGAAGAACAAATGGCTGGACGTGCTGCGTTCGGCAGCGCATAAGCA
>JAKQEI010000125.1 GCA_029573495.1 Bacteroidota bacterium
GTAGCCCGTAGGGGAATCGAACCCCTGTTTCATCCGTGAAAGGGACGCGTCCTAACCCCTAGACGAACGGGCCACGATGTCAATTCCCCCGAAAGGGACGGCAAATGTATACAGATCGGTCGAATTCCGGATACCCGGTCAATGAGGATCGTCGCCGTCGGCCTGGAACCGGAACCCGAGGCGCTTCCCGGTGGTCAGCTTCATATTGGCGTTCAGCTCGTTCATCTCGCTCACGGTGACCTGATTGACCTGGTCGTAGGGTGGTGCGAGCAGGTCGAACTCCAGGATGTAATTGATCAAGGAGTAGAGCACTTCCTTCAGCCCGGGCTTGTCCATGAGGTTACCTGCCAGGTCGTTGTACAGGAAGCCCATCTGGCGCTTCCCCTGCACCATGAAGTGGTGCTCCTTGTTGAGGAAAATGCGGGCGACGAGGTAACCCAGGTCCCGCTCACGGTTGTACTTGAAGGAGTCCGTGAGG
Source organism: Bacteroidota bacterium (assembly GCA_029573495.1). GTDB lineage: Bacteria > Bacteroidota > Bacteroidia > Flavobacteriales_F > PHOS-HE28 > PHOS-HE28. The sequence continues at coordinate 479 of JAKQEI010000125.1, forward strand.
AAGTTATAGATGTTGATGACCCCGAAGTACCCGCGCAGTTCATCATCGACCAGGTAACTGGATCGCCAGAGGCTATGGCTCTGATCCAGCCGGAACACGTTGGTGTGCATGTGGAACAACAAGGTGTCCCCCGCCACCTGGATCTCACACGCGCATTCCCCTTTGTCCGTGAACCCGATGACCAGCCGGGGATCCTTGGTGCTGACCTCCTTGTTCAGGTCCGCCGCGATCTCTGCCAGGGCCTCCTTGATCCAACCGAGCAGGTCGTGCGTGGCCCGGTACACGTCCTGCTTCATCGCCGACTTCGTCAGCAGGGTGCCGATGATCAGGTCACGCGGCCTGGGTTCCTGTTGTTCGGTCCTTGCCATCAGTATGCGCGGGCGAAGATGACACGACGTTCACTCGGGGCCCCGGTCACCATGCAACGGCCGGGCGTGCGGTCCCCCTCCAATGGGATGCAGCGGATCGTGGCCTTGGTCTCGTTCTTGACCTTCTCCTCCGTCCCGGCCGTACCATCCCAGTGGGCCAGGATGAAGCCACCCTCCTCGATGGCCACCTTGAATTCCTCGTAGGTGTCCACTGCCCGGGTGTACCGCTCGCGCAAGGCCAGGGCCTTCTGGAACAGGTTCTCCTGGATCGCGCTCAAGAGGTGTTCGATCTTGCCATCGATGTCGGTCACGGCCATCACCTGCTTCTCAAGCGTGTCCCGCCGGGCCACCTCCACGGTGCCGTTCTCCATGTCGCGCGGTCCGATGGCGATCCGGACCGGATACCCCTTGAACTCGTACTCCGCGAATTTCCAACCGGGTTTCTTCGTGTCGTCATCATCGAACTTCACCGTGACGCCCCTGGCACGCAATGCGGTCAGCGTGGGTGTGATGTAGGCCCGGATGGCCTCCAGCTGTTCCGCGTTCTTGGCGATGGGGACCACGGCGACCTGCACGGGCGCCAGCTTCGGCGGAAGTACGAGCCCGTTGTCATCGCTATGGGTCATGATGAGGGCCCCGACCAGGCGGGTGCTCACGCCCCAGCTGGTGGCCCATACATGCTCCTGCTTGTTCTCCTTGTTGGTGAAGAGCACATCGAAGGCCTTCGCGAAGTTCTGGCCCAGGAAATGGCTCGTGCCCGCTTGAAGCGCCTTGCCGTCCTGCATCATCGCCTCGATGCAGTAGGTCTCGACAGCGCCGGCGAACCGTTCACTGGCCGTCTTCACCCCGCGGATCACGGGTATGGCGAGCCATTCCTCGGCGAAACGGGCATATACATCGAGCATGCGTTCGGTCTCCTCCACCGCCTCCTTCTCCGTGGCGTGCGCCGTATGGCCTTCCTGCCAGAGGAACTCCGCAGTGCGCAGGAACAGCCGCGTGCGCATCTCCCAGCGTACCACGTTCGCCCATTGGTTGATGAGCAGCGGCAGGTCGCGGTAGCTCTTCACCCAGCCCCGATACGTGTTCCAGATGATGGTCTCGCTCGTTGGGCGGATGATGAGCTCCTCCTCCAGCTTCGCCGTCGGGTCCACGACCACCCCATGCTCCGGGTCGCTCTTCAACCGGTAGTGCGTGACCACCGCACACTCCTTGGCGAACCCCTCCACGTGGCTGGCCTCCTTCGCCAGGTAGCTCTTCGGGATGAACAGCGGGAAATAAGCGTTCACATGGCCCGTTTCCTTGAACATGCCGTCCAGCGCCGCGCGCATCTTCTCCCACACGCCATAGCCATGCGGCTTGATCACCATGCAGCCCCGCACATCGCTGTGCTCTGCTAGATCGGCCTTCAGGACCAGGTCGTTGTACCATTGGGCATAATCGTCCGCCCGCTTCGTCAAGTTGTCCGCCATCCCCTGTCCGTGGTATTATTTTTGTGTGGTAGAAGTGGCAGCTAAAGTACATCACCCCTCGCGGCAAGGTCGCACTGTGGTCAATACGTCGAACGCCATGAAGAACGGTCTCAACATCCTGCTTCTTTCCATCCCCATCGGGATGTTGACCTCCTGTGCGACGATGCAGCAGGGCACCAACGTGGCTGACGATGTTTACTACCTGCCCTCGCAGGCGCCTGTAACAGCCTCCACCGACCGAACGATCCCGATGGAGGAACCCGTGAAGAGCGCGCCGGTTCAGGACGATTATTACGATCCCGGGACCTCGAGCGTGATCGGAACGGACCGTGATTATTACGACCTGACCTATAACGACCCATACTATTACAACTACGGCCGCTTCGGATTCAACGCAGCACCCATGGGCTGGCAGACCGGCTGGAACGGACCGGGTTGGGGTGGTGGTATGAGCCTTGGCTTCGGGTATGGATGGGGCAATGGTTGGAACGTTGGATTCGGATACGGCTCTGGTATCTACTCCGGGTGGTACCGTCCGATGTGGGGATACTCACCGTGGGGGTGGAATTCTCCCTGGGGATGGAATTCTCCCTGGGGATGGAACAATTGGGGCTGGGGCGGTGGTTGGGGCTATGGTAATTACTACAGTCCCTGGGGCAACTGCTACGGTTGTTATGCCCCCATCATCATCGGCGATGGTGTGGCCAACTCGACGGTGATCGGTCATCGGAACCCGGTCGGCAGCCGGAACAGCCTGGGATCGTCCACCAGCGGCACCCATCGTGGGGTGGTGCGGAACCCCGTTGGTCTGGCCCCGGCACCCTCCCGAAGCGGGATCATGAACGCCCCGGTAAGGCAGCAGCCCTCAAGTCCGGAGCGGCGTCAGCCCATCACCTTGCCCGACCGGGACCGCCAGGTGACACCATCGCGTGAGCGAAGCCGTGTGGTGCCCTCCCCGTCGCGGAACGTGGAACGCAGCTCCCCCAGCCGCAGCCCTGACTTCGGTGGCGGCGGTGGACGTACCAGTCCCTCACCATCACGCGACACCGGCGGTGGCGGCGGACGCACCAGCCCGGGTCGTCGGTGACCATACATCTTGAAGCACGCATGATACGGACCGCACCACGGATCCTTGGGATGGCCTTGTGCGCCGGCCTCGTCGGCACAACGGTGGCCCAGAACGAGATCGATGCCTATCGGTTCGGTCGCACCACACCCGGTGGGACCGCCCGCAGTGCAGGACTGGCCAATGCCTTCGGTGCGCTTGGGGCGGATGCCGCCTCGATCGCGATCAACCCGGCCGGCATGGGCCTTTACCGCAATACGGAGATCTCCTTCACCCCGTCACTCGAAGTGAACACGGTGAACGGCCTTTACAACGGATCGGACGCGCGTGACGTCAAGTCGCGTTTCAACTTCAGCAACCTGGCGCTGATCCTGAACTCCCCCACTGAGAAGAGCGGGAGCGACTGGCGGAGCGGCACCTTCGGGGTCGTGTATGACCGGCAGGCCACGCACCACTGGGGGCGGCAAGCCGTCGGGAACAGCGTGGCGACCAGCATCCTGGACGACTTCGCTGCACAGGCGGAAGGCACCCGCAATGGCGACCTCTACGACACGTATCCGTTCGCGGCCGGGTTGGCCTGGGACACCTACGGTATTGACCCGGTGGACCCCGCCGATAGTCTGGGAACAAGCTACGTACCCGCCCTACCGCCCGGTGCCTTGGTGGACCAGGTGATCACCATCGACTCCCGTGGTGCGACCAACAACACGGCCTTCTTCTACAGTGGCAATTACCTGGACAAGCTGTACGTGGGAATCTCGCTCGGGCTTGTTGGCTACCGCTACAAGCATACCCGACTGCACACGGAAACGGTGGGCGATGAGAACGTGGACCTGAAGGATGTGAGCTACCGCGAGGACCTGACGACGACCGGTAACGGGGTGGACGTGAAGGCGGGCGTGATCTATCGTTTCCACGATCGTTTCCGCATGGGTGTGGCGGTGCACAGCCCCATGTGGATGACGATGAACGACAGCTACAACACCAGCGTGAACAGCACGTTTCGGATGTCTCCTTCGGGAGATGGCCGGACTAGTTTCTCCTCCGCTTCCCCTGACGGGATCTTCACCTACAAACTGGCCAGCCCCTTGCGTGCCGTACTGAGCGCGGCGTACGTGGCCGGGGAGCATGGACTCTTCAGCGTGGACTATGAATACGCCGACTATTCCACCATGCGGTTCCGTCCGAGCACGCGATTGGACGACAGCTACACCTTCAGCGCGGAGAACGACCTGATCCGCCAGATATTCCGACCGGTGCACACCATCCGTGCCGGTACCGAGTGGCGGAGCAACGGCTGGTACTTCCGGATGGGCTGGGCCTTTTCGCCCGATGCGTACAAGACCAACGACATCGCCCACGCACAAGCCACACGCATCTACGCGGCGGGCATCGGCTACCGCACGGATCACCTCAGCGTGGACCTCGGCGCGAACTATGTGCAGGCCTACGTGAACTACTTCCCTTATTCCCCGGCGATCGCCAATGCGGTACGAGAGGAACGCAATACCATGCGTAGCCTGCTCACCATCGCCCTGCGGCCATAGCGAAGGACCCTGAACGAAGAAGGCCCCGGATCACCCGGGGCCTTTCCATTGCGATCGGTCGGGGTCACTTCTCCCCTTTCACGCGGTCCACCACGTACTCATCCACAAGGATGCGTCCGCAGTGTTCGCACACGATGATCTTCTTGTGGCTGCTGATGTCCAGCTGGCGCTGAGGCGGGATGCTGTTGAAGCAACCTCCGCAGCTTCCGCGCTCCACCGGGACCACGGCCAGCCCGTTGCGGGCATTGCTGCGGATACGGCGATAAGCGCTCAACAAACGCTCCTCGATGTGCTTGGCCGCCGTCTCGCTCTTCTTGGCGAGTTCCTTCTCCTCCTTCTCCGTTTCGGCCACGATATCGTTCAGTTCCTTCCGCTTCACATCGAGGTCCTTCTTACGCTCCTCGTGGCGCGCCTTGCTCTCTTCGACCACCACCTTCTTCGCGTCGATCTGGGCCTTGGCCTCCTTGATCCGCTTCTCGGCAAGCTGGATCTCCAGGTTCTGGAACTCCACCTCCTTGGTGAGTGAATCGTACTCGCGGTTGTTGCGCACCTTGGCCTGCTGACCCTCGTACTTCTTGATCTGCGCCTTGGCGTCCTTGATCAGGTTCTGCTTGTCGCTGACCTGGGCCTCCATCTCGGACAGTTCGTCCTGGAGCTTGGTCATGCGCGTTTCGAGACCGGCCACCTCATCCTCCAGGTCCTGCACCTCGAGCGGCAACTCGCCGCGCTGGATGCGGATCTTATCCACTTGAGAGTCGATGTCCTGCAGACGGTACAGTTCGACGAGTTTCTCGGCTACGGTGACATCGGCCTTCGATGCGGCAGCGCCCTTGGTGGTCTTCACTTCCTTCTCCGGAGCCTTCACGTCGCTCTTCGCCATGGGTCAAGAATGGTATATGGGATCCGTGACCATTCCGGTCAAACGGACGGCAAAAGTAGGGAAAAGTTCCCCTAACCTGCGCTGGATCAGGTTCATGGTGTATTGTTCGCTACCGTAATGGCCGATATCGGCCAGCAATAGCTGGGAATCAGCATCGAAGAACTCGTGGTATTTGATGTCGCCCGTGAGGTAGGCGTCGGCACCGGCCCCCTTGGCCTTGCCTATGAGGAAAGCCCCTGAGCCTCCGCACCATGCGACCCGTTGGACGGGTTTCCCCAGGATCCGGGTGTGGCGGACCACCTTCAAGCCGAACGCCTCCTTCACCATAGCAAGGAACTTACTCTCCTCCAGAGGCTTATCCAGCTCCCCAATCATGCCGGACCCGATGCCTTGGTGGGTATTCGCCAGGGGGATCAGGTCATAGGCTACTTCTTCATAGGGGTGTGCCGACCGCATGGCAGCTAACACGGCACCTTCCTGATGGGTGGGGTAGATGAACTCCAAGCGGAACTCGGAGACCAATTCCCGAGTTCCCTCATTGCCAATGAACGGGTGGCTTCCCTCACCCGGACGAAAGGTGCCCATGCCACCCACTGTGAAACTGCACTCATCGTAAGCGCCCAAGTGCCCCCCTCCCGCCTCGAAGACGGCGTTACGCACCGCATCGGCGTGGTCGATGGGTACGAAGACGATGAGCTTCCTCAACTGCCCGGTCCTCGGGGCCAGTATCCGAGGTGCCGTTATGCCCAACCTGGCGCCGATCTCCGCGTTCACACCGGTATCGATATTGTCCAAGTTGGTATGGATGGCGTATAGCGCGACCCCATGCTTGATGGCCGCGAGGATGGTGCGCTCCACGTAGCCCTTGCCGGAGAGGCTCTTCAATCCGCGGAAGATGACCGGATGGTGGCTGATGATGAGGCCGCAGCCCAGACGGGACGCTTCCTCCACCACCTGTTCGGTGCAATCGAGGCAGATCAGCGCGGCCCCCACTTCAGCATCGGGATCCCCGATCTGCAAGCCACAGTTGTCATAATCCTCCTGCAGGGAGCGAGGTGCCCAGGCTTCCAGGGCCGCCATGATGTCTTTGATGCGCATCTTTCGCCGGGAATATCATTGAGGCAAAGTACGTGATGCTGCTCCGAAGGATCCTTCTATCCCCATTCACGCTGCTGCATGGCATCATCCTGTCCATCAGGCATGCCTTGTTCAATATCGGGGTGTTCAAGAGCACGCGACCGGCCGTTCCGACCATCGCGATCGGCAACCTTGCGTTGGGGGGGACCGGCAAGACGCCCATGATGGAACTGGTGCTGCGCACGTTGAACGGGTACCGACCCCTGGCTACGTTAAGCCGGGGTTACGGTCGGCGGACGACCGGTATACACGAAGTGAGCAGCGAGGACGGCGCGGAACGCAGTGGTGACGAGCCGTTGCAAGTGAAAGAGCATTTCCCGGATGTACACGTCTTCGTTGGAGCGGACCGGGTGAAGGCCATTGCGCACATCCAGCAACACGTACCCGGTGTGAGGGCCATCGTGCTGGACGATGCCCTGCAACATAGACGACTGAACGCGGGCCTGAACATCCTCCTCACCACCGCCCGGCGACCTTACCCAGACGATGCGTTGATGCCGGCGGGCAGGCTACGCGACCTGCGAACGCGGTCCAAAGCGGCGCAGATCGTGGTGGTGACGAAGTGCTCCGGACTTCCTGCTGAGGAGGAGCAACGCAGATGGAGGGAACGGCTGGCCCTGGCCCATGGGCAGGAGCTGTTCTTCGCCGGGATCACCTACGACGCGGCAAGGAACCACCAACCTGCCGAACCAGTGGGCGGACCGGAACGAACGGGCCTCGGCGGCGAACCAGGTGACACTGGATCGACCGCAGCTCTGTTATTCACCGGCATCGCGGATCCCCAGCCGCTGGTCCTGCATCTGCAGCGGCAATTCGAGCGTGTCGAACACATCGCCTTCCGCGATCACCACGCCTTCACACCCACCGATCTGCGCAGGCTGGCGGACGTTTTCAGTAGCTTCGCGACCGGTCCGAAAACGTTGATCACCACGGAGAAAGACGCCATGAGGCTCCGGTCCGTGATATCAGGGAGTGCGCTCGAAGGGCTTCCGCTCGCGGTGATCGGTATGCGGACCGTGATCCTGAACGAACCCGAACGATTCGCAGACCTCCTACGCCGCCATGTTGCAACGCATCCAACGCATCGCTGAGCACCTGAAGAAGACCACCGGCTTCGTACCGGAGACCGGTATCATCCTGGGCACGGGCTTGAGTGGTCTGGGTAATGAGATCGAGGTGAAGTACGCGATCGCCTACAAGGACATCCCTGAGTTCCCGGTGAGCACGGTGGAAGGGCATCCGGGGAAACTGCTCTTCGGAATGCTTGGTGGCAAGCCGGTGGTGGCCATGCAGGGTCGCTTCCATTACTACGAGGGTTATGACATGGGTGATGTGGTGCTGCCCGTGCGTGTGTTCAAGTTCCTCGGCATCAAGAGGCTCTTCGTGAGCAACGCCTGCGGTGGTACGAACCCGGGCTTCGAGACGGGCGACCTGATGATACTGAACGATCACATCAACCTTTTCCCGAACCCGCTCATCGGAAGGAACATCGATGAGCTCGGCCCGCGCTTCCCGGACATGAGCGAACCGTACGATCACGGATTCATAGCGAAGGCCAGGGAGATCGCGGCGAAGAACAACATCCCGGTGCAGGTGGGCTGTTACGTGGGTCTCACCGGTCCCACATTGGAGACACCCGCCGAGTACCGTTACGTGCGCAACATCGGTGGCGATGCAGTGGGGATGAGCACCGTGCCCGAAGTGATCGCCGCACGTCACATGGGGATCCCCTGTTTCGCGATGAGCGTGATCACCGACATGGGGGTGGAAGGCCGCATCGAGAAGACCACGCACGAAATGGTACAACGTGTGGCGGAGAAGGCCGAGCCCAAGCTCACCTTGATCATGCGCGAACTCGTAGCCGCATGCTGAAGCAGACCCTTCTCGGACTCGGCATGATGGCCGTGATCCTCCGTGCAGACGCGCAGGACAGCTTGAACGTGCACAAGCTCTTCAACTGGCAGGACCCGGGCCTGCCCATCGGCACCTCCGAGCTCCAGAACAAATACAACGAGGTATGGGGTTATGCGGCCGGTGGCAGGGAGTACGCCTTCATCGGCAGCACGCGCGGCATCCACATCCTTGATGTGACGGACCCGACAGCCACCGTGCTGGTGGACTATGTGCAGGGCCGCAACAGTGGGTCCGGGGTGATCCACCGCGACCTGAAGACCCATGCGGACCATCTGTACGCCGTGTGCGACCAGGGTCCGAGCTCCCTGCAGATCATGGACCTGCGCTACCTGCCGGACTCGGTGCACCTGGTGTACGATAGCAACGAGTTCTTCGCACGGGCCCACAACATCCAGGTCGATACGATCAATGCGCGGTTGTACACCTGTGGTGGCTCGAACCAGTTCAGCGTTTATTCAATCGCCGACCCCGCATCACCCGTGCTCCTCGCGAACCTGGAAATGGACGTGCCATGGTGGAACTCCCTGATCGGCTACGTACACGATTGCCATGTTCGCGACAACATCGTCTGGACCAATGATGCGAACGCGATGCATGTGGTCGACTTCACCGACCCCATGCAACCTGTTGTGCTCGGCGCCCTCACCAGTTACGCCGACCAAGGGTACAATCACAGCGGCTGGCTCAACGATGATGGCACCACTTACGTGATGGCGGATGAGACGCATGGGTCACCGTTGAAATTCATCGACGTAACGGATATCGGCGACCTGGATGTGACCAGCTCCGTAAGCACCGGAACCTCCTCCTTCGCCGTCGTCCACAACCCCTTCTTCAAGGGTAACGTGGCCCATGTGGCCTACTATCACGACGGATACTGGATGTGGGACGCTACGGACCCGACGAACCCGCAGGTGCTCGGCTACTACGATACGAACCCGGCGCCAAGCGCGGACAACTACCGCGGCGCCTGGGGAGTGTACCCATACCTGCCATCCGGGCACGTACTGGTGAGTGACATGCAGACCGGCCTGTGGGTCCTGGACATCGACCAGAGCACGGCGCTGAACCGCGTTCCGAACGGGCCCGCATACCGCATCGCACCCACGGTGACCACGGGCCATGTGAACATCACTCCGCTCTCCGGGACCACGACCGCTGTGCACATCCGGGTGATCACGAGCAACGGTCAGGTCGTGCACACGCTGGACCGGACCATTGGCGGACAGATCGACCTGGATATGACCGGACTGGCCGAGGGCCTCTACATCGTGTCGGTGAACGACGGCAGAAGCGATCATCACCAGCGCATCCTCAAGACCGATCACCCATGAGCCATTGGAGCGAGCGATATGAACTGGTGGTGGGCCTCGAGGTGCACGCCCAGTTGATCACAGAGAGCAAGGCGTACAGCAGCGACCCGAACGCTTACGGCGACCATCCGAACACGAATGTGAGCGTGATCACACTGGGTCATCCGGGTACGCTCCCGGTGGCGAACAAGAAGGTGGTGGAGCTGGCCGTGCGCATGGGTCTCGCCACCAACTGCACCATCGCACCATGGATGCACTACGCCCGTAAGAACTACTTCTACCCCGACCTGCCCAAAGGCTACCAGATCACGCAGGACCATACACCGATATGTACGAAGGGATATGTGGAGATCCCGAACAGCAGGACGGAGGCTGGCGCGTCACGAGAGCCATCCGCGGCGCACGGGATGACGCGCATCGGCATCACGCGGATCCACATGGAGGAGGATGCGGGCAAGAGCATCCATGATGTGGACCCCTTCAACACGTTGGTGGACCTGAACCGTGCCGGCGTGCCCTTGATCGAGATCGTGAGCGAGCCGGACATCCGCAGTGCGCAGGAAGCCTACGACTACCTGGTGGAGATCCGGCGACTGGTGCGCTACCTGGACATCTGCGATGGCAACATGGAGGAGGGCAGCTTGCGGTGCGATGCGAACATCAGCCTGCGCCCGCTCGGCAGCAGCACCTTCGGCACGCGTTGTGAGGTGAAGAACATGAACAGCTTCCGCAACGTGATGCGGGCGATCGAGCATGAGGCACAGCGCCAGAGCGAGATCCTCTCCAGCGGCGGCTCGATCAGCATGGAGACGCGCACCTTCGACGCAGCCAAGGGCATCACGTTGGGCATGCGGAGCAAGGAGCTCGCGCATGACTATCGGTACTTCCCCGAACCCGATCTCCAACCCCTGCACGTGTCCGAAGCGATGAAGGAGACGATCCGCAAGGAAATGCCCCCGTTGCCTCGCGAACTGCGCGCCAAATACACCAGCACCCTCGGCTTGAGCGACTACGATGCGGGTGTCCTTACGGACGACAAGGCGACGGCACTGTACTACGAAGGGGTCATTGCCCATACCGCGAATTACAAGGGTGCCGCCAACTGGGTGATGGGCGATGTACGCGGCTGGTTGAACGAATGCGGACTGCCCATGGAGCACTTCCCCATCAGTGCCGACCGCCTGGCCGGCCTGATCACCCTCATTGACGAAGGCAAGGTGAGCCACAGCATCGCCAGCCAGAAGCTCTTCCCGATCATGCTGGAGGATACCGGGTCGAGTGCCGCCGATCTGGCTGCGAAGCATGACCTCGTGCAACGCACGGATGAAGGCTTGATCGAGTCCATCATGCGGCAGGCGATCGCCACCTACCCGGACAAGGTGGAAGCCTACCGCAAGGGCAACAAGGGCCTGCTCGGCCTCTTCATGGGTGAAGTGATGAAAGGCACCAAGGGCAAGGCCGATCCGAAACGCGCGAACGAGGTCGTTCGCCGCATCCTCGAACAGCAATGAACCCCATGACACGTCATCTGATCCTCTTCCTCGTTCTCGGCGCTCTCGCCGCATGCACCGGCGCCGGTGGTGGCCGCACGGTGGACATCACCGTGGAGGGCGCCGGGGGCCGCACCGTCCACTTCAACCGCTTCCAGGCCAACCGGCCCATGACCGTGGATTCTGTGGAACTCGATGGCGATGGGCACGGTGTCCTGCACATCCCACCGATGCCGCTCGACTTCTACCAGCTCACGCTTGGCGATGACAAGGTCATCATCGCCCTGGACAGTAATGAGAGCGTGACCCTGGACGCTTCATTGGGCATGCTCTCCATGCCCAAGAAGGTGAGCGGCTCCCCGAACAGTGAAGCGCTTCATGCTTTCTACAGGGATTCGCGGGAATTCGACGAGCAGCGCGAGCAACTGCGCGCCGCCATGAGCAACGACCCGGACACCGCGACCATTCGGAAG
>JAKQEI010000159.1 GCA_029573495.1 Bacteroidota bacterium
GAGTTGGACGCAACAGTATCCGGCCATCATCCCGCGCGAGTTCGTGGACAAGGCGAGCCGCAGCGACTTCCTGGAAGGCTATGACATTCCGGTGCAGTACCTCACCAACTGGAACGCACCGGGCACCTGGAAAGCGACCGCGAAAGCCATCGCTGATCTGAAGCCCGACAAGGTGATCATCCAGTGGTACAACCCTACCCAGGGGATCCCGCTGAACAGCATCGCGAAGTACCTGCGGAAGCACACCCGGGCCGAGATCCTCTTCGACCTGCACTTCGTGGCGGCGAAAGAACAGAGTTCGCTCGATGCACGGCTCACACGGATGGCACTGCGGCACGGGCATAGCTTCATCGTGCATGCTTACAAGACCGCGGAGGAGCTGAAGACGCTCTTTGCCAGCGAGGATTTCCACCTGACGCTGGATGGCGCGCGGGCTGTACGGGCGCATCATGATGCGCCCCAGCGTGCCATCCTCAAGCTCTATCACCCGATCTACTCCCTCTTCAAGCCCGATCCGACGTTCGACAAGGAGGCGTGGAAGGCACAGCATGGATTGAAGAAGCACGTCTTCCTCTTCTTCGGTTTCATCCGCAAGTACAAAGGGCTGCACTACTGCATCGAAGCCTTCGCGAAGCTGGCGAAGCAGCGCGATGATGTGAGCCTGATGATCGTGGGCGAGCGCTTCTGGCAGACCGTGGACCAAAGCAAGCTGAGCACCAAATGGAAGAACGCGGTCTTCGGTACGTTGAAGAAGCTCTTCCTGAAGAAGGCGGCTGATGAGCGGAACTATGACCCCTTGGCGCTGGTCGAACAACTCGGGATCCAGGACCGCACGTTGGTGGTGGACCGCTTCATCCCGAACGAGGAAGTGCCACCGTACTTCCAGGCCGCCGATACCATCGTGCTCTTCTACGAGACCGCGACACCGAGCGGCGTGGAGAGCCTCAGCTACAACTTCAAGCTGCCGGCGGTAGCCACGCGCGTAGGGCACTTCCCCGAGACCATCACCGACGGATTCAACGGTTACCTGGCCGCACCGAAGGACATCGCCGACATGGTGCGGGTGATGAACGCGAGCATCGAGCAGGCGATTCCGCGCGAGAACGTCGTGGAAGCCACCAAGACGATGAGCTGGGCGAATTATGCGAAGGCGGTGCTGAACGGGTGAGCATCGAGTGGCAGTAAGTTCGCCCGGAGATCCCGTACCGTCGATCCCCTGGACGACCCTTGCGGCACCGGTCATGCGTACCATCGGACTGCTCATCCTACTGAACACCACACGCCTTCTGGGGCAGGACATCCAGTTCCACTCAGACCCTGAGACTGCGATGACCTATTACGCGGAACAAGTCCCTCAAGTGATCGGATATTGCGTCGACAGCTTGCGCATCGACACGGTGTACACGGAGAATATCGCAAGTGGCGAACTGGATCTTGTGATCCAACGCTATCCGCTGGCCCGATACGAGTTCTACGTGAACGATGCGATGTATCGACGGATCGACCTTGGGCTACCGGAAGAACGCTACGACACGCTTATGGTCGAGGATCTGGATATCGGGGAAATGATGATCATTGTTCAAATAGTTCGGCTCGACATCCCCAACGGCGCCTATCACGAGTTCTTCCCCAACGGGAACATCCGCATCATGGGCACCCTCGATGGCTACAACCCGGACGGCACCTTGAAGAAGACCGGCGTATGGAAGGAGTGGAACGCGGAGGGGAAGGTGATCCGCGAGGAGAGCTATCCTTAGTCGCCTACCACCAACCGCCGCGTGCTGTGGTCAGCGGTTTGCACGAGGTAGATCCCGGGCGCGAGCTCCGCTGGAAGCTCCAGGAACGTGTCGCGTGATCGACCGGCGGCCACCAGGCTTCCGCGCGCGTCCATCACCCGCACAGCGCCAACCGGCACCTCGGCCACCAACCGGATGGAATGGCCGGTCCAGCTGACGCCCAGGTTGTCGGATGTGACCTCGTTCAACCCGGTGCCCGAGAAGTTCAAGGTCCCGTCGCAGGTGCTGTTCG
>JAKQEI010000179.1 GCA_029573495.1 Bacteroidota bacterium
CTTCAGGGTGGCGTGCAGGACCTTCAGTTCGGGTTTGGTGGGGGCGTCATCGGAAACACCGAACGCATCACCAGCCGCATGGAACAGGTTCCAGAACTTCCGCAGGAAACGGAAGGTGCCCTCGATGCCGTTGGTATCCCAGGGCTTGCTCTGCTCCAGCGGGCCCAGGAACATCTCGTAAAGGCGCAAAGTGTCGGCGCCGTACTTCGTGACGATGTCGTCGGGGTTGACGACGTTGAACCAGCGCTTGGACATCTTGTCGACTTCCCTTTTGCATAAAAAGCGCCCGTCAGTTTCACGAATCAGAAGTGGCTTGCGGCCTGTCGACGACTCTCTCCACCGTGTGAACTTCTCAGTATCTAGAAGTTCGTCCTCCATGAATTCAATTGGCACATGGAGGATTGAAGTCGTGTACGTCAGTGTCTTGGGGTCCTCGGGAAGCACTATTCCGGCCTCAACGAACATTTCGCCTAAATGCCGACTGTCATCAGTGAAGCTGAACTTCTTCTTGTATGAGACGAATATCTCAGGTAGCTCTTCAATGGGCTCATGGTTAACCACCTTGCCTTCACTGTTTCGCACCTGTCTGCACGGCGCAGAACGCCATGCAATTGCCGACACCCCCTGTATCATCCCCTGGTTCACCAGCTTCTTCGCGGGTTCATCAAAGGGCAGCCAGCCGCGATCGTGCAGGAACTTGGTCCAGAAGCGGAAGTAGAGCAGGTGGCCGGTGGCGTGTTCGCTGCCACCCATGTACAGGTCGATCTGCTGCCAGTAGTTGATGGCCTCCGGTGAGGCGAAGCGCTCCGCGTTATGCGGGTCCATGTAGCGCAGGAAGTACCAGCTGCTGCCGGCCCAACCGGGCATGGTGGTGGTCTCAAGCGGATAATGCCCCTCATCCCCCGTCCCCTTCTCCGAGGGAGAAGGGGTGAAATACCAGTTCTTGGCACGGGCCAGCGGCGGCTCGCCATCCTCGGTGGGAAGGAACTTGTCCACCTCGGGCAGCTTCAACGGCAGCTCACTCTCGGGCAGAGGATAAGGGATCCCGTTCTTGTAGTAGATGGGGATCGGCTCGCCCCAATAGCGCTGGCGACCGAAGGCGGCATCGCGCAAACGGAAATTGATGCGGCCCTCGCCGGCGCCCAGCTTTTCCAGTTCCTGGATGGCGCGGGTGATGGCCTGCGGCACTTTCAATCCGTTGAGGAAGCCCTCGCTGCAGATGGTGGCATCCTTGCGCTCATCGGCCTCTTTCTCGATGTCGGCGCCCTCGGTCACCGCGATGATGGGCAGGCCGAAGTGCTTCGCGAAGCGCCAGTCGCGCTGGTCGCCGCCGGGCACGGCCATCACAGCACCGGTACCGTAGCCAGCGAGCACATAATCACCCACCCATACGGGCACATCGGCGCCGGTGAAGGGATGCTTCGCGTAGCTGCCGGTGAACACGCCGCTCACCTTGTCCACCTCGGCCTGGCGCTCGCGTTCGCTGCGGTTCTTCGCCTTCTCCACATAGGCGTCCACATCGGCCTTGCGGTCGGCCGTGGTGAACTTGCCTACGAGCACATGTTCCGGTGCGAGGGTGATGAAGCTGACGCCGAAGAGCGTGTCGGGTCGCGTGGTGAAGACCTCGATGAAGTCTTCGCCGATGGGGAAGCGCACGGTAGCGCCCTCACTCCGGCCGATCCAGTTGCGCTGTGCTTCCTTGATGCTCTCGCTCCAGTCCAGCGCGTCGAGCCCATCGAGCAGGCGTTGTGCGTAGGCGGTGATGCGCATGCTCCATTGCGGCATGCGCTTGCGCTCCACGGGGTGGCCGCCGCGCTCGCTCACGCCATCCTTCACCTCGTCGTTGGCCAGCACGGTGCCTAAGGCCGGGCACCAGTTCACCCAGGCATCGCTGAGGTAGGCCAGGCGGAAGTGCTGCAGCACCATCTGCTTGGTGCGCTCGTCGAAGGCGTTCCACTCCGCCGCATCGAACTCTCCGACGAACTCCTCCACATCGCCGGTGAGCACGGTGGCATCCTGCCCCATGCAGCCTTGCGCCTCGAACCGGGCGATGAGCTCGCTGATGTGCCGGGCCTTATCGGCGCGAGGATCGTACCAGCTGTTGAAGAGCTGTAGGAAGATCCACTGGGTCCACTTGTAGAAGGCGGGATCGCTGGTGCGCACCTCGCGGTCCCAGTCGAAGCTGAAGCCGATGCGGTCCAGCTGGGCGCGGTAGCGGGCGGCGTTCTCCTCGGTGGTCTTGGCCGGGTGCTGTCCGGTCTGGATGGCGTACTGCTCGGCGGGCAGGCCGAAGCTGTCGTATCCCATGGGGTGCAGCACATTGAAGCCGTTGTGCCGCTTGAAGCGGGCCACGATGTCGCTGGCGATGTAACCGAGCGGATGGCCCACGTGCAGGCCGGCCCCACTGGGGTAGGGGAACATGTCCAGGACGTAATACTTGGGCTTGGTGGCATCGCTGGTCACCCGGTAGGTGCCGCGTGCGCGCCATTGTTCCTGCCATTTCCGCTCGATCGTCTTCGGGTCGTAGTGCATGGTCCTTTACAAGGGACCGCGAAGGTAAAGGCTGTGGCCGAGGGCGATGGCCGAACGGGATACCGCCCTTACTTTCGCCGCCACGATGAGCGGCCAGCACTACCTCAGGTCCCGCACCCGCACCTCCAACGTGAGCACGGTGGTCGGCATCGCCTTGGTGCTGTTCATGCTGGGTGTGTTGGGCTTCCTCGCGCTCAACGCCCGCGCGTTGGAGCGTTACTTCAAGGAGAACGTGCGGGTGGAGCTGTTCCTGAAGCGCGACCTCAAGGAGGTGGACGTGATGCAATTCCGCAAGGAGCTGGACATCGAGCCGTACACCCACGAAACCCACTACGTCACCGCCGACGAAGCCGCCGAACAGCTGAAGAAGGACCTGGGCGAGGACTTCCTCGGTGTATTGGGGAGCAATCCGCTG
Source organism: Bacteroidota bacterium (assembly GCA_029573495.1). Lineage (GTDB taxonomy): Bacteria > Bacteroidota > Bacteroidia > Flavobacteriales_F > PHOS-HE28 > PHOS-HE28. The sequence goes on from JAKQEI010000179.1 coordinate 2,948, forward strand.
CTGCCCTCCGTGGAGCTGCGCCTGAACGCCAACTATGCCCAGGCGGACAGCCTGAAATGGATCGTGGAGCAACTTCGGAAGGACTCCCGCGTGCAGGAGGCCTCGTACAACGCTGCCGTAGTGGAGAATATCGACGCCAATGTGAACAAGATGGGGCTCTTGGTGCTCGGCTTCGCAGTGCTCTTGCTGATCATCGCCATCGCGTTGATCAACAACACCATCCGGTTGGCGGTGTACAGCAAGCGCTTCCTGATCCGCACCATGCATTTGGTGGGTGCCACCCAGTGGTTCATCAAGAAACCCTTCCTTGCCCAGAGCCTGTGGCAGGGCATCATCGGGTCGGTGCTGGCCATCGGCCTGCTCGTGGGGCTGCTGCAGCTGGCGCACCACTACATGCCCGACCTACTGGCCTTCAGCGACGTTCGTTCCCTGGCCCTGTTGTTCGCAGGGGTGGTGGTGCTCGGCCTTCTCATCTCCCTGCTCTCAACCTGGTTCGCCGTGGGCCGCTACCTTCGCATGAACGCAGAGGACCTGCACTGGAGTTGAGGGAGGGAAGTGAAGGGGGGAGGACGTGAAGCGGGGAAGAAGGAGAAGCAGAAGGATATTGGACAGAACAACGACGGATCATGGCAAAGCCCGAGCTGAACAACGATATGCCGTTCACGGCAACGAACTACAAACTGCTGTTGATCGGCCTGGCGATCGTGGCGGTGGGTTACATGTTGATGAGCGGCGGCGGCAATGGTGACCCCAATGCCTTCGATGCCGCTGAACTGTTCAGCAAGCGGCGGATCACCGTGGCGCCCATCGTGGTGTTGGCAGGCTATGGCTTCGTAGCCTACGCCATCCTGAAGAAGACCCGGGAGAACGAAGCGGGCAAATGACGATCATCCAAGCGATCATCCTCGCGATCATCGAGGGGATCACCGAATTCCTTCCGGTAAGCAGCACCGGCCACATGATCATCGGGTCCACCATCATGGGGATCCAGCAGGATGAATTCGTGAAACTCTTCACGGTG
>JAKQEI010000054.1 GCA_029573495.1 Bacteroidota bacterium
CACCATGGGGGTCGTGTGACCGGACGGCACGAAAAAGATCCCAAAACCGGTCCGATCACCGAAATTCACGCATCAAACGAACATGCACCATGACCTCATCAACTCAACCGGCGTTCCGTCGGTACTTGTTAGAGGTGCCCATTATTCTTGGTCGCATTAATCGCTTTTATGAGGCCGAAACCGGCGACCAGAGTACTTGGACAACCTATTTTGGTGGCTCGGATAGAGATATTGGAGTTGCCGTTGAGTACGACCGCGTGAATGAACGCTTGGCCGCAGTTGGACAGCTCAGCTCTTATCAATCCCAATTCGCAAACATCCCGTTTCCACAAAACCCGGACAGCTATCAACGATTTGAAAGCTACCCTGGTTCGCACTTCGTGGCCTTCTTTAATCATATCACGGGGTTTCCGATCTATTTGAGCCGCTTTCCTGGTGAATCCCCTTCAGGGAATGGAATCGATGTTGCCTTGGATGCGGCTGGAAATACGTATGTCGCTTCTGGTGGTTACATGATCATTGAGAACGAGCAAGTCGGAAACCCGGTAGGAAGTTATTGGGACTTCAGTTCTTCAGATACTGGCTTCACCCCTTCGGACTGCTTCATAATGCAGCTAGATCCAACTGCGAATAAACTGTGGTGTACACTTCTCGGCGGACCAGAGCATGATGGACTTGCTGCTTGTGTAGTCGACGATCAAGCGGGGTTGCTGTACATCGTCGGGCATACGCGATCCGGAAACAGTCCATCCACCACCGACGCATGCTCACCATCGGTGACCAGTGAGGAATTCCCCCTTTGCGGAAATGAGACGCAGTACTTCCAGAAGGGCCTTAACAGCAATTATAGTCAAGGGCTCGCCCCACCGGATGGGTTCATTTCCGCGTTCAAACTTAGTAACAGAACAATGGTCTGGAGCACGTATTTCGGCGGACCTGGAGAGGACTATCCGTTGGACGCCGGTCTTGTGGACAATGGCGACTTGTACATCGTCGGCATGTCAATGTCCTCAACTTATTCGGCAAATACATGCATGACACCTGACGGCGCGCCGGGTTTTCCGAATTGTGATGCAGGCGGGTTCTACAACGATGAAGTGGGAGGGCGAAAGCACTTCCTGGCCAGGTTCAACAATGAGCAGCAGTTGACTTGGTGTACTAAGATCGGAGACAACGCCCAGCCTTTTCTTGAAGACTCGCAAATCCGCATAGCCAAGGACGAGAGCGGCAATGTCATTGTCTTTGGCTCAACGGTGTACAATGGTTCTTCCATCTCAGATCCGGTCCCCCCGATCATACTAGGTGGTGCATACTTCAATGCGGAACATAACGATGCCAATGGCACACAGCCAAGAACGGATTGCTATTTGGGCATGTTCAGTTCAGCTACGGAGCAATTGTACGGATCCTATTTCGGAGGTGTCGGGAATGAACTAGCCGGTGCAGTGGAAGCATTCGATTCGCGGATCTACATCGGAGGGAGCGTTTATGCAGGGTTTAACTTTCCTACTCACGCTCCACCACTTCCTGGATACGATCCATACTTGGACGATATACCCAGCGCCCAGCTTACGGTGCCCGATGGATTTCTGGCACAACTGCGCCACGACCTGACCATTGATGTTCCAGAGTCGGGTGGGGATGAACGGGTATCGGTCGGGGTACTCCCCAATCCCACAGGTGGTCTATTGGCCGTCACGTTGCCCGAGGTATCACCTCATGTTCAGGTCGAGTTGTTCGACAGCTCTGGCCGCTCTGTCCTGGCCCGGTCGTTCTCGAGAACAAACGTCTGTGAACTGGACATCAGGCACCTGGCCAATGGCACGTACCAGGCAATGGTCAAGACCGCTGATTGGCGTGCGCAGGTGCGTGTGCTGAAGCTGAATTAACCTCATGCGTTTCTTGAAATATGTTTGGTTTCTGGCCATTCACTCGGCTGGACAGTCAGTTCATGGACAATGGATGTCGGTGGATGGCGGTGTCAGTAATGAAGTCCGTTGCTTTTTCAAAGACAGCTTGAATGACAGGCTATTGATAGGTGGCAAGTTCCCCTTCGCCGGAAGCGAGTCCATTCGAGTTAACAACCTAGCTTGGTGGGATGGGGCAAACTGGTCTTCAGAAGAGCTGGGCAATGGGAACGGGGACACGTCGATGTATGGAAGCTTGGATCCGGTATTGTCGGTGGTCATGCGACATGATACTTTGTTCGCTAGCTTTCTAACAGAGTTCTGGCAATCGGAGTCGGGATTTCGGTACGCCGGCATGTTGATCAATGATGATTGGCAACACTGCGGTGACCCGAACAGCACTTTCCTTTTCCTTGAGGCGAACGGCCGGATGTTCAGCGGTGGCGTTAGTGATAGCTTATATGGGATGTATGCCCCGGGTTTATACGAATGGCACGAAGGAGCCTTCGAGCCAATACCGAACATGCCATTCAACCAGGCAGTAGGTATCTATGACGTCGAGTATTGGCAAGGTCGCTACTACTTCGGCGGCAACTTTGATGTGCTCGGTTCCCCACGAGTGGTTTCATTCGATGGGATCGACCAATGGGAGGGTTTGGGCGGTGGAGTTGGAGGTTATTTCATCGAAACAGTATGCGGCTACGGCGACTCCCTATTCGTGGGTGGTTGGCTTACAGGGGCGAATGTTCAATCGCGACATGCACAGATCTGGGATGGCACGAGTTGGCAACCGTTCTTTCCCCAGATCATGTTTGAAGGGGTGGTGCGCTCAATGAAGGTCAACGATGGAATCCTCTACATAGCCGGAACGCACTCTTGGGCCGGCGACGAAACTATGTACGGATTGCTACGATTCGATGGTCATGAATTGTGTAGTATCGGAGGACCTATGCCGTCGGGCGATAACGGTCAGATCACATTCTTGGATGACGACCTCTATCTTGCTGTGAGTCCATTGTTCCCGGCTCTGCCTGGTGAATACATTGCAAGATTGCCTTTGGACTCAGTGATTCCCGATCGTTGTGCTGATGTAGCAACCGCTGTCCAGGAGGTCGATCAGCAGGAGGTGTTGCGACTCTATCCCAATCCAGTTCATAAGAGGTTGATGTTCACCACAAACATGAATGTGGACCTCATCGAAGCAATGATTTTGGACATGTCAGGCCGATGCGTCGGGCGGCTCATCGAACAAAGAGCCGATGCGTCCGGCATCGATGTGGGGCATTTGGCACCCGGGCATTACGTACTCGCTGCGGTGATGAATGGAGGCTTATACAGGGCCTCGTTCGTCAAGCAATGAGTAGAAGCCCGAGCCGCTACTTTTGCTCGCCATGCGTCCGTTGATACCCGTCCTGTGGTTGTGCGGTGCACCGGTGCTACTGCCCGGCCAGACCATCGCGGATACCACCATGGCCCTGACAGTGGTACAGGCCAGCTACGCCCAGCAGCTGCCAGGTGGCGATCTGGCGGAGCGCTTCGGGAGCAACAACAACGTGGGCCTCGCCGCCTGGCGAAAGCTGGACAACAACATCACCCTCGGAGCGGAGGGCTCCTTCATCTTCGGGAACCAGGTGCGCGAGCCGGGCATCCTGCGCAACGTGGTGAATAGCGCTGGCCAGGTGATGGACCAGGAAGGTGCCATGGCCGATGTGTTCCTCTTCCAACGCGGCTGGTCGGCCTTTGCCACGGTGGGCCGCATCTTCCCGCTCTTCGGCCCGAACCCCAACTCCGGATTGCATGTGAAGCTGGGCGGTGGCTACCTGCGCCACAAGGTGCGGATCCAGACACAGGAGAACGTGGTCCCGCAACTGGAGGATGAATACCTCCAGGGCTATGACCGCTTGTGCGCGGGACCTTCGGGCCTGCTGTACATCGGCTACCAGCACTTCGCGGACCGTGGGCGGGTGAACTTCCATGCCGGCCTCGAAGTGATCGCCGGGAGCACCACTTCCTTGCGGGCCTTCAATTTTGATACCGAGCAGTTCAACAAGGAACAGCGGCTCGACATCCTGAGCGGATTGCGGTTGGGCTGGACCCTGCCGATCCACAAGAAGAAGGACACGGGCTTCCACTACTACTGATGGCAATCCTGCTGCGCCTGGGGACCGCCCTTTACCATGCAGGCATCAGGCTGGCAGCTCCTTTCGTGCCGAAAGCCAGGGCCTGGGTGGAAGGGCGCCGCGAGCTATGGGAACGACTGGAAGGTCGTGCGGACGCGCTTCAAGGCTGTCTCTGGATCCATTGTGCCAGTGTGGGCGAGTTCGAACAGGCCCGGCCCGTATTGGAGACCATCAAGCGCGCACGACCTGACCTGCCCATCCTGCTCACCTTCTTCAGCCCCAGCGGCTATGCGGTCAGGAAGGACCATCCACTCGCCACGCATGTGGAGTACCTGCCCGCGGATACCGCCGCGAACGCAAGCCGCCTGGTATCCCTTGTGCGGCCGTGCATGGCCATCTTCATCAAGTACGAGTTCTGGCACGAGCACCTCCATGCGCTCGAACGCGCCGGTGTCCCGACCTACCTCGTTAGCGCCATCTTCCGCCGGTCGCAGCCCTTTTTCCAATGGTACGGCGGCGCACACCGGGCCATGCTCACCTGGTTCGAGCACCTCTTCGTTCAGGATGAGGGCTCCCGTGACCTGCTGGCGAGCATCGGCATCTCCGAGGTGACGGTGAGCGGTGATACCCGTTTCGACCGGGTGGCGGCCATCGCCAGCAAGGATGAGGTCCTCCCGCGAGCAGAGGTGTTCCGCGCATCGTCAACGCAGCCCGTGCTCGTGGCCGGCAGCACCTGGCCTGATGATGAACGCTTCCTGGCGGAGGCGTTATCCTCCCAACCGGAGCTCCGTGCCGTGATCGTTCCCCATGAGTTGGGCGAAGCCACGTTGAACACCACGGCCGGCCTCTTCCCGGAGCCCGTCGTCCGGTGGTCCGGGACGGAGGACCCGTCCGGTGCCCGTACGCTGCTCGTGGACGAGATGGGCCACCTGTCGAAGCTATACAAGTACGCCGATATCACCTACGTCGGTGGCGGCTTCAAGAGCGGCATCCACAACACCCTGGAAGCAGCGGCCTGGGGCAGGCCGGTGATCTTCGGACCCAACTACGAACGCTTCGCGGAAGCGCACGGACTGATCGCTGCGGGTGCGGGCTTTCCTGTGCGCAACGCAAAGGAATTGCGTCAGGTCCTCGATGTCCTGCTCAAGGAGCCAGGTGCGCTGCACAGGGCGTCCGAAGCGGCGGGTCGATACGTACGCGAGCGTATCGGGGCGACGCAACGCGTGACGGAGGTATTGCTCGAGAAGCTTTGAACTAGCGTGTCTCGGTCGAGAGCTCGATCCGCACCGGCAGGGAGCGACCGCCCTCCGGCTTCTCCGAACCGATGGTGTAGTATTCCGATCCGCTCATGCGCCAGAGTTTCCGCCCGGTGATGTAACCGGTCTCGTTCCCACTGCGCAGTACCACCTTGCTCCGCGCTGCGCCCTTCGCGTCGAAACTGACGTGGGCGGAGTACGCGTCCTTCGTCATCTCAGGGTCCATCTTGGCGCCGGCCTTGCGGGCTGTGGCCTGTTCTTCGCTGTCCAGCACGAACAGGAAGAGCTCATCGGCGTAGACCCCGGCCAGCACCTCCCCCGTGCCGGGCACCGCGCTCTTGTACCAGCGCCGGAACAAGCTGTTCCATTCAACATCACCACTCCCAGCCACCGTGGTCACCTGGACCGGCCCGTGCACGTAACGGTTGGCATGGCGCTTCGCCTTCAGGTCGAAGTAGGTCTCCATGAAGTAGAGTTCCTTCACCAGGAACCACCCACCGTTCGAGCGAGGGAGCAGGTCCACCAAACGGATGCCACTCATCAGGCGTTCCACATCCTTCTCCAGGAACTTCTGTCCTTCCACCGCCGGTGGTTCGCCTTCGCCGATCAGGGCTCCGTCATCGCTGTGCGGGATCATCTGCGGTTCGCCCAGCTGACCATCGGCGCCGATCGGGGCTACGAGATCACCCTGCACCGTGATCCGGTCATCCTTCACGAGCCCGTACACCCCACCGAGCACGAGCCTGCCATCGGGCAGATGGCGCAGGACCGCATGCGTGAGGAACTTCTCACGCGGCATGCGAACGGGAAGGATCGAAGTGCTGTCCTTGTTCACCCGGTACAGCGTGAGCCGTGTGCTCTGTTTGCCGTCCACGACCTCGGACCTCGCCATGCGGTCGCTCACCAGCACATAGGCATTGCCCGATGTGTCAACGGCGGCGTCAAGGATGGCCGACCGGATGGAACCCTCCGCTCCGGGAAGGATCTGTTGCCAACGAACGCCGAAGTCCTTGCCCCAGACACCCAAAGCGGCCTTATGCACTGCGCCCACCTGCACCATCGGCCCCTGGATAAGAAGGAGCGAGCTGTCAGCGGCATGCAGGTAGTTGAAGTTGCCAGGTTCGGCGGTCGTGGGTGCCGGCATGGTCAACGGCCATTCGCACAAGGACTCATACGGCGGAGGCAGACGGGTCAGGTTCGCATCGAGGATCTGATAGTGCAGGGCGGTCTTCCCTTGTCCGTAACCGCGTGATATCATC
>JAKQEI010000212.1 GCA_029573495.1 Bacteroidota bacterium
GGACCGTGATCGATAGCGCGGACTTCAGCATCCCGTTGAACAGCGGCGAGGACCTGGTGCTGAGCCATGTGCTGAAGAGCCGCTTGAACATGGAGAGCATCCGGGCGAGTGCTTATGCGCAGAACACCTGGCGTTGGGACCTCGGGAATGGAAAGTGGTACACGTTGATCGCCGGCGTACGTGCCCAACATTGGACCTACAACGGACAGACCGTAGGCAGCCCACGGGTGCGCTTCACCTACCATCCGGGTTGGAAACGGGTCTCCGACATAGGTGATACGCTGGACATGGACTACAGCTTCTGGCTGGCAGCGGGTATGTACCATCAACCTCCGTTCTACCGGGAGGTGCGGAACTTCCAAGGCCAGTTGAACCCGGACATCAAAGCACAGCGGAGCATCCATTACGTACTGGGGATGGACCGCCGATTCACCATCTGGAAGCGTCCGTTCAAGTTCACCGCCGAGGCTTACTACAAGCAGATGGACGACCTGATCCCGTACGAGCTGGACAACGTGCGGATCCGGTACTACGGTGCCAACCTGGCGAAAGGCTACGCCACTGGCCTCGACCTGAAGCTGAACGGCGAGTTCATCGATGGCGTGGAAAGCTGGATCGGGGCCAGCGTGATGAGCATCCAGGAGGACCTGTACAACGACAGCTACACCAAGCGGTACAACGCCGATGGCGACCTCATCGTTCCGGGCTACACCTTCGATCAGGTGGCCGTGGACAGCACCGTGGTGAAGCCGGGTTGGATCCCGCGACCCACCGATCAACGCGTGAACGTGGCCTTCTTCTTCCAGGATGAGATGCCCAACATCCCCACGTTGAAGGTGCACCTCAATGTGAACTTCGGCACGGGCGTACCCTTCGGACCACCGAGCGCGACGCGGTATGCCGACACCTTGCGTACGACGCTCTACCGCCGCGTGGACATCGGTTTCAGCAAGCAACTGCTCGGCGCGAAGGGACAGGAGAAGCAGGGATTCCTGGGCAGCATCAGCAACATGTGGGTGAGCTTGGAGGTCTTCAACCTGCTCAACATCAACAACACCATCACCCACACCTGGATCCAGAGCGTGGATGGCCGCCAATACTCGGTGCCCGACTACCTCACCCCGCGACGGTACAACCTGAAGTTGATCGCCTGGTTCTAGGCGCGGTTCTTGCGTGACCCGCACCATGCTCGCCGCCCTCACCTTCCTGCTTCTCGCCACGCCAGCGCAGAGCGACACGTTGCCAGCGCTCAACGCCCGCATCGTCGCCTATGCACTTGAACAGGAAGGCCACAAGGTGGACCGCGGCGAATGCTGGGACCTGGCCGCGCAGGCCCTGAACCGTTCCGGTGCGCAGTGGGACGGGCTCTACGGATTCGGTCGTGCCTATGATCGCCGGAAAGAGGCCATCCTGCCGGGAGACATCATGCAGTTCGAAGGAGTGACGATGGAGACACGGACGAAGGGCGGCATGGAACGCTTCTCCTTCGGCAAGCACACGGCCATCGTCGTCGCGGTGCGCGGACCCGGCAAGGTGACCATCGCCCACCAGAACTTCGGTCCCACCGGGCGCAAGGTGAGCCAGCTGGAGCTCGACCTGTCCACGGTCACCAAGGGGCGCATCCTCCTCTATCGGCCGGTCCAGTGATCCATACGTGGGCACGGCACGGGCCTTTCCCATAATTTAGCCCGACCATGAGGTTCCGTACAGCGCTCCTGCTGCTCTCCATCCTGTTGGTGGCCTGCTCCACACACAAGTTCGTCGCGGCGACCCATCCCAATGGCAAGCCCGAAGTGGTGCTCTACCTCAAGGGGGAAGGGGATGACGCCCAGAAGGTGATGGAGAAGGTGTACTACCCCAATGGCCAGCTGGAATACGTGGGCCGCTTCGAGAACGGCGTGGAACACGGCGACTGGTACTACTACTACGAGAACGGGACCAAGAAGTACAAGGAGGTGTGGGAGAACGGCCTGGAGAACGGCGTACACCTCGATTATTCTCCGGACGGCCAGGTGTATCGTGAACTGCACTACGAGAAGGGCAAGTTGATCAAGGAAGTGGACCGCTCGCAGCACTGAGCCTGTGGACCGCCTCCGCCCCTACCCGCGCCGCTTCCAGCTCGCCTTCGGGCTCATCGCCCTCCTGATCTTCATCGTTGAGCACATCAACGGCCGCTTCTGGCTGAACGATTTCCGCGTGTACTACGGAGCGGGCAGCTCCCTGCTCCACGGCGAACCGCTCTACGGCGTGGCGCACGGCCTGGGCACGGGCATCTTCAAGTATGCGCCTTTGCTGGCACTGGTCTATGCCCTGTTCGCACTGCTGCCGTACGGTCTCGCGGCATCCATCCAATACATCCTCATCGCTGCGGCCTTCCTGGATGGCATCCGACGGATCGACCGCCTCGTGCGCGAACGCCTGCTCATGGGCAAGCCCGCTGCCTACCTGCCGCTCGTCCTCATCGCCTTGTGCGTGGTGGTACACCTGCACCGCGAGTTGCACCTGGGCAACATCAACATGATGCTGCTCTGGCTGCTCATCGTCGCGGTGGAGCAGCTGGACCGCGGGCGCTACGATCGTGGCGGCCTCCTGCTCGGCGCCGCCATCCTCGCCAAACCGCACTTCCTCGTCCTGCTGCCCCTGCTCGTCCTCCACGGCCGATGGCGCACCTTGCGGTCCAGCGCGCTGGCACTTTTCATCGGTGTCATGCTGCCGACGCTCTTCCTGGGCTGGCAGGCCAACCTCGCGGTGCACGTGGAATGGCTGGGTGAGATGGCGAAGCACAACGCCGCCCTCATCTACACCGGCGGCGACGACCACCGCGCCGTGAACACCATCTACTCCTTCCTGCATCGCGCCGTGCTCGATCGCTTCCTCGGGGAACCAACTAGCGGCGAGGCGTATGTCATCCTCGGCTTCATCGTATTGGCCTTCGGTGCCTTCGCCCTGATGAACAAGCTCCGCAAGCGCACCAACGCCTTTCTGTTCGATTTCCTGCTGCTCGTGGGCCTGGTACCGAGCATCACGCTCACCGACACCGAGCACTTCCTCTTCGCCATGCCGCTGGTGGCTTACCTGATCCATCGCCTGGTGCCCAAGGCGGATCCGCGTTGGTTGGCCCTTGTCGCGGTGCCACTGCTCTTCTGCTACGGCGGCAACTTCGAGGATGCGCTCGGTCCCTTCTCCAAGGTGCTGGTCCGCTATGGCGCGCTGGGCATCGGCAGCTTCGGGATCCTCTTGCTCACCGCCTGCCTCTGGGCACGATCGAACCCTGCGGCCCCGGCCGTGTCCAACGAACGATGATGCACCGACGCGTACTCCTTCCCCTCGTTCTTGCCCCCTGCCTGCTCGCCGCGCAGGAGCTCTACTTCCCGCCCCTGCTCGGCAACGTGTGGGAGACCACCGACCCGGAAGCGCTCGGCTGGTGTACGGACCAGATCCCGCCGCTGCTGCAGCTGCTGGAGGACAATGACACCAAGGCCTTCCTGCTGCTCAAGGACGGCCGCATCGTCATCGAGCACTACTTCGGCACCTTCACCCAGGACAGCAGCTGGTACTGGGCCAGCGCGGGCAAGAGCCTCACCGCCTTCCTCGTGGGCATGGCGCAAGAGGATGGTCTGCTGAACATCAACGCGCCCAGCAGCGACTACCTCGGCACGGGCTGGACGAGCTGCACGCCGGAGCAGGAAGCAGCCATCACCGTGCGTCACCAGCTGACCATGACCACCGGTCTTGACGACAGCGGCGACGTGGATTGCACCGACCCCGCCTGCCTCACCTACCTCGCGGACCCGGGAACGCGCTGGAGCTACCACAATGCGGCCTACACCAAGTTGGACGGCGTGATCGAAGGAGCGACCGGCCAGAACCTGAACAACTACCTGCTCACCAACCTCACGCTGCAGACGGGCATCGCGGGGCTGTACATCCAGCTGGGCTACAACAACGTCTTCTTCAGCCAGGCGCGCGCCATGGCCCGCTTCGGCCTGCTGGTCTTGAACCGCGGCACCTGGAACAACACACCCGTGCTCGCTGATCAGGCCTACTTCACGGCGATGACTACGCCGAGCCAAGCCTTGAACCCGGCCTACGGCTACCTCTGGTGGTTGAATGGCGACGATGGCTTCATGGTACCGGGGTTGCAATTCCAGTTCCCCGGTGCCTTCATGCCCAACGCGCCCCTGGACACCTACAACGCCATGGGCAAGAACGGGCAGTTCCTCAACGTGGTACCGGACCAGGGCCTGGTGCTGGTGCGCTTGGGCAATGCCCCGGGCGATGGCACCTTGGTGCCCTTCCTCTTCAACGATGCCATCTGGGAACAGCTGAACGCGGTAATCTGCACCAGCACGGCCATCGAAGCGACCCCGGCACAACGCACCCTCGCGGTCTATCCCAACCCGGCGCAGGATGAACTCCGGCTCGACCTGGCTGCTGGCACTTTGGAAGGGGAACTGCGGATCGTGGATGCGATGGGACGTGTGGTGGCGACCAGGCAAGTGCGCTCAACAACCGAGCGCATGGACCTGCGTGAGCTGGCACCCGGAAGCTACCGCTGCGTGCTGACCACGGCCGAAGGGCGCTTGGTGGAGGGCTTTCTGAAGGAGTGAGCGCGCCAAAGAGATCCCCAGGCCGTGCTATCTTGTT
>JAKQEI010000223.1 GCA_029573495.1 Bacteroidota bacterium
TCGAGCATCGAGAGCCAGGCGCTCTTGCCGATCCCCCGACCCGAGGAGATGGCCAGGTACAGCGGCGAGCCGGGTAGCCCGATGCGTGCCTTCTCGATGTCGGTCTGCAGGTGGTCACTGATCCTCTTGAACTCGTCCAGCTGCCAGGTCCGGGGGCCGGCTACCCGCTCCAGTGGCGTACCCTTCACACCCCACGGGAAGGCATACCGGACGAACCCCTCGGGGTCGTAGCGGAACCCCAGCAGCGTGGTGATGAGGTCCTGCTCCCCGACGAGGGGTGACGAGTTACGGGGTGCTGCCACGGGGCTTCGTACGGTGCTGCGCTGCGCCTGCTCGGTTCCGAGCCTCGTTGTAGACGCTGTTCACGACCATCAACTCCGGGGCGCTCAGATACCCGAAGTCGGGCATCCTGCGCCGTTCGAGTCCAGCGGCCATCGTCTGCAGGATCATCTCGACAAGATCACGCATCACCCTATCCTCCTCACTGGTACGTCCACCACCCTCGACCTGTCCAGCCGCTCCTGCGCCTCGCGCATCGCATCGCTCAGGTTGATGGTCACGGTCTGGTCGATCTGCTTCGTGTCACCGAACCGCTTCTTGTCCATGACCGAGAGCATCCACTTCCTGGTGTTGATCCTCAGGGTGCTCCTGTTCACATCTTCGAGCGTGTCGTCTGCATCGGCGATCGTGAGCATGTCCTGCTTGATGACCTCAGCGCCCACCTGCTGCGCCTCCTCGTACCGGGCTCGCCTGCCCTCGTCCCGATACACCCATGAGATGAACCGCGCATAGCTCGGTGCCCTGGGGTCGTTCTCGAACATCTGGTTCACGAGCATACGCCCCTCGCGCACCAGGTCGAGCACATCGTCGAACAGCGACTCGAAGGTCAACTGCTCGATGGCTCTCTGGTTCTCCCTGATCGTGGCCTTGGCTCGCAGGACCGTGGGGTGATAGTACGGCAGGGGCTCGGGTGCGAGCCACTGAGGCAGTTCGAGTTGGGCGTGCGTGTCCACGGGCGCACTGTATCACGGGATCGGACGAGTTGGGGTTGTGGGTCGGGGATAGGCAGTGATCTCAACTGCGATCCACCCGTGTCACTTCCGGCAGTCCACAACCCACCGGTCTACTGTATCACAGGTTCTCGGGATCAGTGTGGGGAAATAATCCTGAGTCAATGACTTTCTGGTTCTGTGGGGTGTAAATAAATCTGA
>JAKQEI010000233.1 GCA_029573495.1 Bacteroidota bacterium
CAAGCTAGGGGCAAAAGAGACGGAAGGCAAGACCGGCGGCCCCGGCGAGAGCCGCGGATCCTGCCTCCCGGGCTGGCGTCAGGCGATGCGACGCTTGGTACGGACGATCTGGTAGGCACGCGTCAGGTAGTTGAACGGCGCGGTCAGGATGTGCACCAGACGGGTAAAGGGGAAGACGAGGAACACCGTCATGCCGAAGAAGATGTGTGCCCGGAAGATCGGATCGACCTGGTTCATCAGTTCAGGCTTCGGGTTCAGCAGCAGGATGCTCTTGACCCAGTCGGCCAAGGCCAGCATCACCGACGGGTCGCCCTTGTTGGCATGACCGATCGAGAACGGCACCGTGAGCAGGCCAAGGATCAGCGTGGCCATCAGCCAGGTGATGATGAACACGTCGGCCCGACGGCTGTTGATGCGCACGCGCGGGTTGTACATGCGGCGATACCACAGCATGGCGCCCCCGATCAGGCACATGATGCCGAAGATCACGCCGGCGATGATCGCGATCCACTGGTGGGCCAGATCGGAAATACCCAGCGCCAGCCACAGCCAGTGCGGCAGAACCAGACCGGCGAAGTGGCCAAAGAAGATCATAATGATGCCGATGTGGAACAGGTTGCTCGCCAGCATCATGCCCTGCTTGGAGAGCAGCTGCGACGAGTCGGTCTTCCAGGTGTACTGCTCGTTGTCGTAACGGATCCAGGAACCGATCACGAACACGGTCAGCGCGATGTAGGGATAGACCCCGAAAACAAGGTTGTTCAGAGAAAGCATCGTCTTCTCCTCAGGCTGCCAGGCGCGCCAGCGAGCTGTGGTTTTCGATCACGCGGATGAGCGCTGCATACGGGCTCTCCGCCTTTTCCAGATTGATCGCGAGCACGTTGAACACCTTCACCGCGTCGGTCAGGAACACGCGCGCCTCGGTCTCGTCGAGCTGCGAAACGAACTCCATCATCATCGGCAGGTAGTCCGGGATCTCGTGCTCGTCGTGCTGCAAGCCGTAGGACTTGTAGAAC
>JAKQEI010000242.1 GCA_029573495.1 Bacteroidota bacterium
GAAGCGTTCCATGCCGCCCTTCGTCCGTGTCTCCATCGTCACTCCTTCGAACTGCATGATGTCTCCCGGCAGGATGGCCTCTTTCCGGCGATCATAGGCGCGACCGAATCCGTAGAGCCCGTCCCAATCCGCACCGGCGCGGTTCAGGGCCTGTGCGGCCAGGTCCCAGCACTCGCCGCGGTCCACCTTGTGGCTTTCCTGTTCGAGGGCATAGGCGACGATGCGTGCGTTGAGCGCTGGCACCGTGTCGTTCTGCGCGATCGGTGCGAGCAGCAGGAGGGCGAGGGCGGCGAGCATGGTGCGGGTCACACAAGAACCGCGCCTAGAACCACGCGATCAACTTCAGGTTGTACCGTCGCGGGGTGAGGTAATCGGGCACGGAGTACTGGCGGCCATCCACGCTCTGGATCCAGGTGTGGGTGATGGTGTTGTTGATGTTGAGCAGGTTGAAAACCTCCAAGCTCACCCACATGTTGCTGATGCTGCCCAGGAATCCCTGCTTCTCCTGTCCCTTCGCGCCGAGCAGTTGCTTGCTGAAGCCGATGTCCACCCGGCGGTAGAGCGTCGTGCGCAAGGTGTCGGCATACCGCGTCGCGCTCGGCGGTCCGAAGGGCACGCCCGTCCCGAAGTTCACGTTGAGGTGCACCTTCAACGTGGGGATGTTGGGCATCTCATCCTGGAAGAAGAAGGCCACGTTGACCCGTTGATCGGTGGGTCGGGGGATCCAGCCCGGCTTCACCACCGTGCTATCCACCGCTACCTGATCGAAGGTGTAACCGGGCACGATCAGGTCACCATCGGCGTTGTAACGGCGTGTGTAGCTGTCGTTGTACAGGTTCTCCTGGATGCTCATCACGCTGGCGCCCACCCAGCTTTCCACGCCATCGATGAACTCACCGTTCAACTTGAGGTCGAGGCCGGTGGCGAAGCCCTTGGCGAGGTTCGCGCCGTAGTAGCGGATGCGCACGTTGTCCAGTTCGTACGGGATCAGGTCGTCCAGCTGCTTGTAGTACGCTTCGGTGGTGAACTTGAACGGCCGCTGCCAGATGGTGAAGCGACGGTCCATGCCCAGCACGTAGTGGATGCTCCGCTGCGCCTTGATGTCCGTGTTGAGTTCACCCTGGAAGTTGCGCACCTCGCGGTAGAAGGGCGGCTGGTAGTATAGTCCCGCCGCGGCCCAGAAGCTCCAATCAAGGTCCAGGGTGTCGCCTTCGGCTTTCACCTTCTTCCAGCCAGGATGATAGGTGAAGCGCACGCGCGGGCTTGCCACGGTCTGGCCATTGTAGGTCCAATGCTGTGCGCGTGCACCGGCGATCAGGGTGTACCACTTGCCGCCGCCGCGTTCCCATCGCCAGGTGTTCTGCAGGTAGGCGCTGGCCCGGACGCTCTCCATCCGCAGCTTGCTCTTCAGCGCATAGTTCAGCTCCAGGTCCTCGCCCTGGTTCAGCGGGATGCTGAAGTCCGCGGAGTCGATCACCGTCCATTCGCTCAGCTGGTCGTTGATGAGTTCACTGCGCGCATCCACGCCCCATTGCAGGTAGTTGTGCGCACCCTGGTGGTATCCGCGGTGGGCGAAGGTGACCACGGTCGCGTCCAGGGCATTGCGCGCGTGCCTGAGCGACCGGCCGATGCCCAGGTTCTGTTTCACCTCGCCGTACTGGCTGCTGTTCGGGTCGCGCTCCAGCTCGTCCAGGTAGTATTCGCTCAGCACGTCGAAGCGCTCGCTCTCCACGGTGTTGAAGGCGCTGGCGGTGAACTTGAGGCGCGTGTACTTGGTGGCCTGGTAGCTCGCGCTGAGCGCACCGAACATGGTCTCGAAGCGTGTGACCTCCTGTCCTTCGAAGTAGCTGGTGAAGCGGAGCGCCTGGTTGAAGCTGCCGTATTCCGTTTCCCGGTTCTCCGGCACCACGCCGTAGCGGTTGCTCGAGTATAGACCGAGGAAGCCGAGCTCCAGCCGGTCGGTGAGGTCGTAGGTCCAGTAGGTCTGCGCGTCTGTGTAGACCGGGCGGTACTGCCCCTTGGTGTCGAGCCCGTTGAGCACGAGCGTGTTGGTGCGGTAGCGGACTCCGGTCACCTGACGCAGGCGTTTGCCCAGCATCGTGTTCTCCAGGTGGAAGGCGCCGCCGAGCAAGCTGGCCATGGCACTGCCAGCGAACTTCTTGGGCCGCTTGTACGTGATGTCCAGCACGCTGCTCATCTTGTCGCCATAGCGCGCCTCGAAGCCGCCCGGACTGAACTGGATGCGTTCGATCATGTCGGGGTTCGGGAAGCTGAGGCCTTCCTGCTGGCCGGCGCGCGCCAGGAACGGACGGTACACCTCGATGTCGTTCACGTACACGAGGTTCTCATCGAAGTTGCCACCGCGGACGTTGTAGCCGGCGCTCAATTCATTGCGCATGGCCACACCGAGCTGGCCGCTCAGCAGGGCTTCCACACCACCCTGCACGCTGGGCGCGAACCGTGTCACCCGCGGATCCAGTGATTCCAGGCCTTCCTCGCGGTCGCGTTGGGTACCGCGCACCACTGCGGTCCCGAGCGTGGTCACCCGCAGGCGCACGTCGAAGGTCCGGCGCTGATCAGCCCCGATGAAGACCGCCTCCTCGTAAGGCTGCATACCGCTGTAGCTCCAGCGTATCAATAGCGCCGTGTCCGCAGGGATCGTCAGCGTGTATCGTCCCTGGTCATCGCAAGCCACCCCCGTGCTCGTTCCCACGATGCTCACGTTCGCCCGTGGCAGGGTGGCGCCGTACTCGTCGCGCACGGTGCCGGTGAGGGTTCCGGTGCTCTGGGCCAACGTCCACGCGCTGTGCAGGAGGAAAAGGGTCAGCAGGACGTGC
>JAKQEI010000247.1 GCA_029573495.1 Bacteroidota bacterium
GTACGCCACATACTCGCTCAATCCCTTCTTCGCCAAATGCTTCGTGATCGCCGCCGTCAACGTCGTCTTCCCATGATCAATATGACCAATCGTCCCCACATTCACATGCGGCTTCGTCCTCTTGAATGTCTCCTTAGCCATTGAGCTGTCCTCCCCTGGAAACTTTTAAGGTATCGCAGATGCTGCTCGGCACCGGCTCGTAGTGCGCGACCTGCATGGTGAAGGTCGCCCTGCCCTGGGAAAGCGAGCGCAACGTCGTCGCATAGCCGAACATCTCCGCCAGCGGAACCTGGGCTGCCACCACCCGCACGTCCGACCTGGTGTCCATGCCAAGAACCCTGCCTCTCCGGGAGGAGAGGTCGCTGATCACGTCACCGATATAGTCCGCAGGGCAGACCGCCTCGACGTCCATGATGGGCTCGAGCATGATGGGGCTCGCCTTCTTCAGAGCGTTCTTGATGGCCATGGAGCCTGCGATCTTGAATGCGAGCTCGGAGGAATCCACCTCGTGGAACGATCCGTCCAGGAGCGAAACCTTGATGTCCTGCACGGGATACCCTGCGATGGGTCCGATCTCCAGGGATTCCTCCACGCCCTTCTTCACCGCCGGTATGTATTCCCTCGGGATCACGCCGCCCACGATCTTGTTGACGAATTCGAATCCGCTGGCAGGCTCCATGGGCTCAACGGTGATGACCACATGGGCGTACTGGCCGTGACCGCCGGTCTGCTTGACGTACTTGCAGGTCTCCTGCACGGTCTTCGTGATGGTCTCGCGGTAGGCCACCTGGGGCTTGCCCACGTTGGCCTCCACGCTGAACTCACGGCGGAGCCTGTCCACGATGATCTCCAGGTGGAGCTCACCCATGCCTGAGATCAGGGTATCGCCCGTCTCCCGGTCGGACTGCACGCGGAAGGACGGGTCTTCCATGGCCAGCCTGGAAAGGGCGAACCCGAGACGCTCCTGGTCGGCCTTGCTCCTCGGCTCGATGGCGATCGAGATGACCGGCTCGGGAAAGTCCATGGACTCCAGGATGATGGGGTTGGCCAGATCGCACAGACTGTGGCCCGTGATGGTGTTCTTGAGTCCCAGGACTGCGGCGATTTCACCCGCGTAGAGGTCCTTGATCTCCTCGCGCTTGTCCGCGTACATGCGCACGAGGCGACCGATCCGCTCCTTCTTGCCCGTGCTGCAGTTGTAGACGGTGTCACCGGAGCTCAACATCCCCGAATAGACGCGGATGAAGGTGAGCTGGCCCACGTACGGGTCGTTCATGACCTTGAAGGCAAGGGCCGAGAACGGCTCGTCGTCCCGCGGGCTGCGGCTCGCATCGTCTCCGGACTCGGTCTTGCCTTTGACGGCGCCGATCTCGACAGGCGACGGAAGGAAGTCCACCACCGCGTCCAGCAGAGGCTGGACGCCCTTGTTCTTGAACGCCGTGCCGCAGAGCACGGGCGTGACGACACCGATGAGCGTTCCCTTCTTGACGGCCTTCCGGATGGCACCGTTGGTTATCTCTTCTCCGGCCAGGTAGGTCTCCATGACGGCGTCGTCCACGTCGCAGAGCGCCTCGGTGAGCCGCTCGCGGTATTCCTCGGCCTTCTCACGATACTCCGGGGGTATGTCGATGAAGGAATAGCTGGAACCCTTGGTGGATTCGTCGAAGACCGCAGCCTTCATCTCGATGAGGTCGATGACCCCGGTGAAGTGTTCCTCCTGGCCCATGGGAACCTGAACGGCCACTGCATTGGCTCCGAGCTTGTTCCTAATCTGGTCGACCACGCTGAAGAAGTCGGCGCCCACGCGGTCCATCTTGTTCACGAAGGCCAGCCTCGGCACGTGGTAGCGCTCGGCCTGCCTCCAGACCGTCTCGCTCTGGGGCTCGACACCGCCCACTGCGCAGAAGACCGCCACGGCCCCGTCGAGGACCCTCAGGGAGCGTTCAACCTCGATGGTGAAGTCCACGTGGCCCGGGGTGTCGATGATGTTGATGATGTGATCTTTCCAGGAACAGGTGGTGGCTGCCGACGTTATGGTGATGCCGCGCTCCTTCTCCTGCTCCATCCAGTCCATGGTGGCCTGGCCGTCATGGACCTCCCCCATCTTGTAGCTCTTCCCCGTGTAATAGAGGATCCGCTCCGTGGTGGTGGTCTTTCCGGCATCTATGTGCGCCATGATGCCGATGTTTCTGATCTGTTCTATGGGTACCGATCTTTTCAAAGCTACTTTCTCTACCAGCGATAATGGGCAAAGGCCTTGTTCGCCTCCGCCATCTTATGAGTGTCTTCCTTCTTCTTTATGGAAGTCCCTCGGTTGTTGTATGCGTCGAGAAGCTCCAGGGCCAGCCGCTCGCTCATGGTATTCTCGCTCCTGGCGCGGGCGGCATGGATGATCCACCGCCTGGCGAGCATATCCCGCCTGTCCGGCCTCACCTCGGTGGGAACCTGGTACGTCGCGCCGCCGATTCTTCTGGAACGGACTTCCAGCGAGGGCTTCACGTTGTCGAACGCCTTGACGAAAATCTGGAGAGGATCTTCCTTGGTCTTCTCGGCGATGATTCCCAGCATATCGTAGAAGATCTGCTCGCTCACCGATTTCTTGCCGTCCCACATGAGACAGTTGATGAACTTGGTCACGGTCTTGTCGCCATACTTCGGGTCGGCCGTCACATCCCTCTTCAGACTTCCTCTCTTCTTTCTTGGCATGGTAAGAACCTCTTACTTTGGTCTCTTCGTTCCGTATTTCGATCTTCCCTGACGGCGCTCCTGCACACCCTCGGAGTCCATGACCCCCCGGATGATGTGGTATCTCACTCCGGGCAGGTCCTTCACTCGACCGCCCCTGATGAGCACCACGGAGTGTTCCTGCAGGTTGTGCCCCTCGCCCGGAATATAGGAGGTCACCTCGTATCCGTTGGTGAGCCTTATCCTGGCGACCTTTCGCAGAGCGGAGTTCGGCTTCTTCGGCGTCGTGGTGTACACGCGCACGCACACGCCTCGTTTCTGCGGGCATTCCTGCAGGGCCCTGGTCTTCTTCAGCTTCTGAATGTCTTTCCTGCCTTTTCGTACCAGTTGGTTAAGTGTAGGCATTCCTAAATCCCTTCTTTTCCTTCTAAAAATTGACGGGTTCCACCGCCAGAGTGGACCGCAGTCTTCTAACAACGGACGCCCTTTCTGTCAAGGGTTTTCTACAGGTCATCATCCAGGATATCCTCTTCTTCCACCTTGATATCCACCCGGTTATAAATAGGGAATCCGGTTCCCGCCGGGATGAGCCTGCCCATGATCACGTTCTCCTTCAGGCCGACCAGGTGATCCACCTTGCCCTCCACACTCGCCTCGGTCAGCACACGCGTGGTCTCCTGGAACGAAGCCGCCGAGATGAAGCTCTCGGTGTTCAGGCTCGCCTTGGTGATGCCCAGCAGAGACGGCTCGGCGATGGCCGGCTTTCCGCCGGCGCTGACGACCCGTTCGTTCTCCTCGCCGAACTCGTGCTTGTCGACGTACTCGCCCTCAAGATTCGCGGTATCGCCCGCATCCTTGATGCGCACGCGCTTGAGCATCTGGCGCACGATCACCTCGATGTGCTTGTCGTTGATGCGCACGCCCTGGAGCCGGTAGACCTCCTGGACCTCGTTCACGAGATACCGGGCAAGATCCTTCTCGCCGCTGATCCTCAGGATATCGTGCGGATCCACGGCGCCGTCCATGAGCGGCTCGCCCGCACGCACGAAGTCGCCTTCGTGCACCGAGATGTGCTTGGTCTTGGGAATCATGTATTCCTTGGCCTGGCCCACCTCGGGGGTGATGATAACCTTGCGCTTTCCCTTGCTGTCCTTGCCGTAGGAAACCTCGCCGTCGATCTCGGTGACCGTTGCGGCCTCCTTGGGCCTGCGGGCTTCGAAGAGCTCCACGACCCTGGGCAGACCTCCGGTGATGTCCTTGGTCTTCGTGGTTTCCCGGGGGATTTTCACGAGAACGTCTCCGGCAAACACCTCGTCGCCTTCCTTGACGAAGAGGTTGGCGCCCACGGGAAGCGAGTAGCGGGCCGGATTTTTGCCGTCAGGCAGCTTGGCCAGCTTGCCGCTGTCATCCATGATCTGGATGCGCGGCCTGAGCTCGGGGTTCTTGGGCTCGATGATGACCGAACGGCTCAGGCCCGTCACCTCGTCGATATGCTCCTGCATGGTGATCTCTTCGACCAGATCGATGAAGCGCACCTTGCCTGCAACATCGGTGAGGATCGGGATGGTGTAGGGGTCCCACTCGGCGAGCATATCTCCGGGATTGACCCGTGCGCCGTCCTCCACCTTGATTCTGGCGCCGTACACGATGGGATATGTCTCGCGCTCACGCCCGTTCTCATCCTCCAGAGCGATCGTGCCGTTGCGGTTCATGACCACGAGCTCATTGTCGCGCCCGCGGACGGTCTTGAGGTCCTTGTAGCGGACGATACCAGCGTGATTGAACTTGATGTTCGACTGCTCCATGACGGTGGCCGTACCGCCGATATGGAACGTTCTCATGGTGAGCTGAGTGCCCGGCTCGCCGATGGACTGGGCCGCGATGATGCCCACGGCCTCGCCGATGTTGACCATCCTGCCCCGGGCCAGGTCCTTGCCGTAGCACTTGGCGCATACACCGTGCTTCGACCTGCACGCAAGGGCCGAACGGATCACCACGTGTTCCAGGCCCACGTCCTCGATCCTGGCCACGTGAGACTCGTCGATCATGGTGTTCGCCGGAACCAGGACTTCTCCGGAATAGGGGTCGCGCACATCGTCGAGCGCCACCCTGCCCAGAATTCTCTCCCCCAGGGTCTGGATGATCTCGCCGCCTTCCACCAGGGCCTCCATCTCTATGCCGTCCAGGGTTCCGCAGTCCTCTTCGGTAATCACCACGTCATGGGCCACGTCCACGAGCCTCCTGGTGAGGTAGCCCGAGTTCGCGGTCTTCAGGGCGGTGTCTGCCAGACCCTTTCTCGCACCGTGGGTCGAGATGAAGTATTCCAGAACATCGAGTCCCTCACGGAAGTTCGACTCGATGGGTGTCTCGATGATTTCGCCGGAGGGCTTGGCCATCAGGCCTCTGATCCCGGCCAGCTGCCTGATCTGCTGCGCCGATCCCCTCGCTCCGGAGTCCGCCATCATGAAGATGGGGTTGAACGAGGGAATCTCCTCGCTGCGGCCGTCCGGGTAGGTGATGGTGTCGGTCTTGATGGTGTCCATCATGTCGGAAGCCACATGGTCCGTGACCTTGGTCCAGATGTCCACGATCTTGTTGTAGCGCTCGCCGTCGGTGATGAGGCCTTCGTTGTACTGGGTGATGATCTGGGCCACGTCTTCCTTGGCCTTTTCGATGATTTTGGACTTCGAAGACGGGATGAGCATGTCCTCGATGCCGATCGAGATCCCGGCCTTGGTTGCGTAGAAGTATCCGAGGTCCTTGATCCTGTCCGCCAGCAGAACGGTGTTCTTGTCGCCGGCCACCCGGAAGCAGACGTCCACGAGGTCCGCCAGGGCCTTCTTGGTCATGGGCTTGTTGATAGTCTCGAAGGGGATCTCGTCGGGCACGATCTCGTTGAAGATGACCCGGCCCACCGTGGTGTCGTAGTATTTGCCTTCCATGCGCACCTTGATTTTTGCATGAATGGACACCACTCCCGCGTCATGGGCCGCCCTCACCTCTTCGGGCCCGAAGAAGATCATGCCCTCGCCCTTGGCCAGGGGCTTTTCCCTGGTCAGGTAGTACACGCCGAGCACGATATCCTGGGTGGGCACGATGATGGGCTTCCCGTGCGCCGGAGAGAGGATGTTGTTCGTCGACATCATGAGCACCCTGGCCTCCACCTGCGCCTCGATCGAAAGCGGCACATGGACCGCCATCTGGTCGCCGTCGAAGTCGGCGTTGAAGGCCGGGCAGACCAGCGGATGGAGCTGGATGGCCTTGCCCTCGATGAGAATCGGCTCGAAGGCCTGAATGCCGAGCCTGTGCAACGTGGGAGCGCGGTTGAGCATCACCGGGTACTCCTGGACCACTTCGGCCAGACATTCCCAGACCTCGGGCGTTTCCGCCTCAACGAGCCTCTTGGCGCTCTTGATCGTGCTTACGTATCCCTTGGTCTCCAGGCGGTTGTAGATGAACGGCTTGAAGAGCTCGATGGCCATCTTCTTGGGCAGACCGCACTGATGCAGCCTCAAGTCCGGTCCGGCCGTAATGACCGAGCGCCCGGAGTAGTCCACGCGCTTGCCCAGCAGGTTCTGCCGGAAGCGTCCCTGCTTGCCTTTCAGCATGTCGGAGAGCGACTTCAAGGGCCTGCGGTTGGCGCCTGTGATGACCCGCCCCCTGCGGCCGTTGTCGAACAGCACGTCCACGGCCTCCTGGAGCATCCTTTTTTCGTTGCGCAGGATAATGTCGGGAGCATTGAGCTCCATGAGCCGTTTCAGCCGGTTGTTGCGGTTGATGACCCTGCGGTAGAGGTCGTTCAGGTCCGAGGTGGCGAACCGTCCGCCGTCCAGGGGGACCAGCGGCCTCAGATCGGGAGGCAGCACCGGGATGACCTTGAGGATCATCCATGAGGGGTCCTGCCAGGGTTTGAGGTGGTCGATCTCGTCGTGGGTGAGCCTGCGCGACTCCACGAGCCTCTCGATCACCTCGTTGACCTTGGGGATGATGGCCTTCTTCTCCGCATAGCTCGGG
>JAKQEI010000248.1 GCA_029573495.1 Bacteroidota bacterium
CCACCGATCCTGCATCTCCTGGGCATCGTTGCAGGCCTCTTCCTTTACGTGGTGCCTGGTGTGGTCTGGGGCGTGATCCTGTATCGAAGGCACAACGCACAGGTGGCCGATTTCAAATCCGGCCTTCGCTTCCAGTGATCAATTGAGCACGTGATCCTGGTCCGCACTTCAACATGCACGGACATCCCGCTGGAAGGATGACTCCCTGAAGGGGCGGATGACGATCTCATGTGAACGCGGCGAAGGAGCGGGTATCCATCGACCAACCTCATCAGGAACCCCAGTGAACATGGAACGCGATCGATTCCTTTTCGGCCTGGGTGCCTTGCTACCCCTGGCCTGGACAACAGGTTTGAAAGGCTGGCTGGGTGTTGGTGAACGAACGCCTTTCAAGGTGAATGCCGGTGAGGCGCGTTCGGGTAAGCGCTACACCATGCGCGGCGTCACGCTGAACACCCTGGATGTGAAGGTGGGCGGGGATGATACCGAAGGCGCGCTGGCCGTCTTCGAGCAGATCGGCCACACCCCGAACGGCGGACCTCCGCTGCACATCCACCTGGAGCAGGACGAGTGGTTCTTCGTGCTCGAAGGGGAGTACCTGTTCCAATGCGGCGATGAGCGCTGGCATGCCAAAGCCGGCGATACCGTGTTCCTCCCTCGTCAGGTCCCACACGCGTTCGTGCAGCTCACCGATCGGGCACGCACCCTCGTTTCCTACCAGCCTGCAGGGGATATGGAGGCCTTCTTCCGGACCACCGATGCGTGGACCGGACCACCCACCCCAGCCGTGGTGGCCGATACCTTCGCGGCGCACGGCATGCAGGTGGTGGGTGGACCATTGCGTGTGGAGTAGTTGGTGCGGATCCGGTCCAGATCTTTGTTGGGATCGCCTATTTTGTCCGCTCAACGAAACATCTCCCACATGCGTCAACTGTACCCGACCCTCCTCGCCACCTGCTTTTCCACCGCGCTCGTCGCTCAAGTGCCGAACGGCGGATTCGAGAACTGGACAGGCAATGTTCCAGGCAGTTGGACCACGAACAACATCGCTCCGCTCAACTTCTATGTGATCACGTCCTCGTCCGATGCGCACAGCGGCGCCTTGGCCGCGCGCGGAGAAGTGTTGGAGAGCCCGATCACCGCCGGGCAGGCGGTGCCGCCCACCTTGCAGAGCCTCGCCGCCCCGGTTACGCAGGATCCTGCAGCCGTTCAGGGTTGGTACAAGTTCAGCCCCACCCAGGCCACCACCCAGCTGGTCATCGCTGCCACCGTGATCGATGTCAACAGCCAGGTCACCGGCTTCGGTACCCTGCTTCTGACAGAAGCGCAGGCGAGCTACGCGGAGTTCAGCGTGCCCATCGACTACAGTGCGGGTGCGAGCGATCCAGCCGCATCCGTCACCATCTCCTTCCTCATCTCGGACAACGTACCCGCCACCTCCATCGGTTCGTGGTTCCTGCTCGACGATATCAGCTTCGATGGCGCACAAGCCATCTCCGAGCTGGAATGGTCCACTGGCGAGGTAGGCATGCCTTACCCGATGCCCACCAACGGCGCCAGCACCATCGACCTCACCCTGAACAGCGACGAGCGGATCCGTGTGGATGTGCTCGATGCATCGGGACGCGCGATCGCACAGCTGGTGGATGGTCTGCTGAGCGCAGGCACCCATCGCCTGGTGTGGACGCCCACCGATGAGGTGGCTGATGGTGCTTACACGGTGCGCATCAGCTCTGCTGCGGGCGTCGTCACGCGACGGGTCGTGCTGCAGCGCTGAGGATCACGCGTCGGTCAACCGCCGGTAGATGCACGAGTCCTGGAACACCCCGTTCCAGTAGTAGTTCTCTTTCAAGGTGGCCTCGTGCACGAAACCGCCGCGCTCCAACAGGCGGCGCGAGGCGCTGTTCGCCGGTTCCGTGATGGCCTCGATCCGGTGGAAGCCGATGCGGGTGAAACCATGTGACACGCACGCCGCGAGCGCTTCGGCCATCAGGCCCTTGCCCCAATAGTCCGGATGCAGCATGTAGCCGATCTCGCCGAGGTGATGCTCCAACTTCAAGCGGTAGTACCCGATGGTGCCGATCACGATGTCATTGTCCTGCAGGGTCATCCCCCAGGTGATCCCTTCGTTCGCGACCAGGTTCGCGTCGATCCGGTCAAGCAGGTCCACCGCGTCCTGCATGGTGCTCGCCTGCGGCCGTCCGATATGCCTCATCACCCGTGGATCGCTACGCATGGCGAACAGGGCCTCGGCATCGGCCGCGGTGAGCCGGCGCAAGGTGAGGCGCTCCGTGCGGAGCGTCGGGAATTCGGAGAGGTCGATGGTGAGCATCCGGCGCTGGGATATGGATCGGTGGAAGATAGAGCGCCACTGGAACTCGATGGGATCCAGCGTGCCTATATTATCGTCCACACGTTGCCAAAATATCCGTCACATGCTCCGCTTCCCCTTGCCCCACACCATGCTCTCCTTTGCCGCCGTACAAGCCGAATGGGCCAACACCCTGGACCGCGTGCAGGCCCTCTGCCCCGTGCTGCGCATGGCCGAGGTGGTGCGCCCCGAACGCTTCGCCTACATCGAGATCAGCAACGACCACCAGGACCTGGTGCCGGAGATCGAG
>JAKQEI010000294.1 GCA_029573495.1 Bacteroidota bacterium
ACGAGTACCGATAATCGCTGTAGGCCCTCACGCCTCAGGAGCGGATAGGTTCACTCGCAGTCCTGCTCAGTCCTCTTCAGAGGAAAACTGTCACTTCGAATATCACCAATACCCGAAGAGCTCAAGTGTAGAGTAGGAGCAAGTAGCCCGGACCGCGAGGCTCTGCGAGCGGGAGGACTACTGCGGATAGCGCGACGGCGAGTCTTCGAGCCGACACGCCCAGACAGCCATTCTCCACAGATGGCGCAGATGCCACAGATAGCTCAGAACAGCCTGGTATTCCTCTGTGTCCTCCCCGCCATCCCACTTTATGGGACAGGTTCTGCGGATCGCCCCTTCCTCCCGATGTTCGCTCCCGTGCAGTTAGAGAACTACATCGCCAGCCAGTGGGTCGTCGGCAGCGGCGAACAAGCCGAACTCGTTAATGCCAGTACCGGTGATCTCATCGCCACCACCTCCTCCGGCGGCCCTGCCTGCCAGCAGGCAGGCTCGACTTCGTCGCCTTGCTCCACTACGCCCCGCACCGAGGGAGGCCCCAAGTCAGGGTGTTGAGTCAGGGCTTACGCCGCATCCATCCATAGGGCTCGCGCTTGCCATGGTATACGGGAGCAACGAAGGTCACCTCCCCATCCACCTTGTAGATCACACGGTAAGGGAACCGCCGCACGATCCCATAGCGGAAGCCAGCACGACGTACCGCGTGGCCCGTTGGTCGATCGACGATGAACCGGAGGCATGTGGCGACTTCCTCCCTGAACTTGATACCATAGCCCGTTCGCCGTGACTCGATGTAGCGCTCGGCCTCATCCAATTCCCGGTAAGCCTCCTCGTGGATGACGAGCCGGTGGCTCATCGCTGCTCCTTCCGCCGGTTCTCCTCCAGCATGCGCTGAACTTCTTCCCAGGTGTAGGTCTTCGCCTCGCCGCGCTTGTATTCTTCATAGCGCTCGCTCACCACGCTCACCTCGGCATCGGAAAGCTCGAACCCATCCGTGCCATCGAGCACATGCTTCACCTCTTCGAGCTTCTCGGCGTCGTTCACAGCGGCAAGCTTTTCCAACAGCTCGAGCTTTAGCGCGCGGGTGTCCATAGCTCAAAGTTAGGCCGCGGACCGGATGCCTGCGTGAGCGATCGATACCGCGTCGTGCCCTTGAGGAAAGCCCGGAAGCCGGCTAGGTCTGCGGCCCGCAAGCTTGAAGGACAACCGACCCGCTTCAACGCCCGGTGAACTTCCGCAAGGGCCGCTGTTTGCCATGCCGAACACGGTAGACAACGATGTCGTCCCCGTCCACTGCGTACCAGACGATGTATGGGAATTTCTCCAAGAGAACGGGGCGGTAAGGACCCTTACGGATCGCGAAACCCGGCGGGTTCTCCACCACGAACTGCAAGCTGCTGAAAAGGTCACGGCGGAATCGTTCGCCCAGTCCCGGCCTCTGAACCTCATACCACAACTGCGCTTGGCGGATCTCCTGGAGCGCCTCCTCCTTGAAGATCAACATCGCGCTCAGCGCTTCAGGTCGTTCTTGAGCATCTCTTCGACCTCATCCCAGGTATAGGAGCGGGACTCCCCTTTCAAATGACGCTCACGTCGCTCATCCAGCAGGGCCAATTCCTCGTCGGACAATTCCAGATCACCCGGCTCATGACGCAAGGCTTCCTGATGAACCCGGTCCTCTTCCAGGATCCGCTTAACCTCTTCACTGGTGTACATGCGATCCGCGCCTGACGGATCCTGCACCACGCTCATCTTCTCGTTGGGAATGCCGTAGCCACGCAGGCTGTCCAGCACGCGCTTCAACGCCAGTAGCCGCTCCTCGTTGTCGATCAGCGCGATGCGTTCCAGCAGTTCGAGCTTGAGGGTCTTGAGGTCCATAGCCCAAAGCTAATCCGCAGATGCTCGGCAGGGTTCATCCGCAGATGG
Source organism: Bacteroidota bacterium (assembly GCA_029573495.1). Taxonomy (GTDB): domain Bacteria; phylum Bacteroidota; class Bacteroidia; order Flavobacteriales_F; family PHOS-HE28; genus PHOS-HE28. The sequence continues at coordinate 1,924 of JAKQEI010000294.1, forward strand.
CGCAGATGATCGATAGCTCGACCCGCGCCCGCATTCATCTGCGCCATCGGTGTCATCTGTGGATAGGATCCATCATCTGCGGATAGCCCTTCAGTACCGAACTTCGCCCCTATGCAACTAGAGAATTACGCCGCCGGCCAGTGGGTCGCCGGCTCCGGGAAACAAGCCGAACTCCTCGACGCCTCCACCGGCGAGCTCATCGCCACCACCTCCTCCGGCGGCCCTGTCTTTTACGCTGGTTCAGGCAGGATCGATCGTGGTACATTCGATCCAAACTTCATCCTATGCGCATCATCACGCTCACCATCGCCCTCATTGCTGTTGGAACCTTCCATGGGCAGGGTTTCGCTCCGATGGACACCACCGTTCGAACCAATGAACTGAGCGTTGATGTCACCGGCTTCATTCGACAGTTCGTTCCCAGCAGTTCAGACGCGCCTGGCATTCCGAACTATTACCTGCCTACTTACCTGCTGGCCTACAAACATGGTCGCGGCGTTGGAGCATTGCGCTTGGGCATGGGGGGAGAATATGCATTACGGTCGGATACCGGTGGGTATAACAGCAACACCGACTTCACGAATTACGAATGGCGCTTCTACTTCCGAGCAGGTTGGGAAAGGCGTTGGTCATTGTCCAACCGTTGGTCGTGCTATGCCGGCATCGATGGACTGTTCGGAACCGGACGGGGCCTCTCGCACAACATCACCACCCATGCAGGAAGGCCCGATGTGCACAGCACCTTCAAGAGTTTCGGTGCCGGACCGGTGTTGGGTATCCAGTTCCACTTGAACCGTAGGGTCGCCCTCTACACCGAATCAAGCCTTTACTGGATCTATCAAGAAACCGGACAGCATTACAGCTATCCGGAGGACGAGAACGACGTGAAGAGCTTGAGCACAAGCGGAACCGTTGTATTCTCTTCCCCCATCGCTGTTTGGTTCGCGGTGGCCTTTTAAGACGACGTTCATTCGGAGGAGCGCACTGCGCGTGAGCGATCGAACGGGAAAGCCCGAAGCGAGGAACGAGCGAGGACGTGGACCGCAGGCTCACGCCCGGGGCAAACCCAGAGCGCGACCCGAAGCCCTCACCGCGAGGCTTTGCGAAGCGGTGCGAGGGGCACGCCCTGATCGCTCGCATTCGCTTTCATCTGCGTACATCTGCCCTATCAGCGTCATCAGTGTTCCGCATTCCTCCCGAACTTCGCCCTATGCAGTTAGAGAATTACATCGCTGGCCAATGGATCGCCGGCACCGGCCCGCAAGCCGAACTCCTCGACGCCTCCACCGGCGAACTGATCGCCACCACTTCCTCCGGCGGCCTCGACTTCGCCGCCATGCTCCACTACGCCCGCACCGTGGGCGGTCCCAAGCTGCGGAAGATGACCTTCCCCGAGCGCGGACGCATGCTGAAGGCCCTCGCCCTCTACCTGATGGAGCGCAAGGACAAGTACTACACCATCAGCTACAAGACCGGCGCCACCAAGGCCGACAGCTGGGTGGACATCGAGGGCGGCATCGGCAACCTCTTCGCCAACGCGAGCCTGCGCCGCACCCTGGGCAACATGCCCTTCTACGTGGACGGCGAGGCCATCAAGACCAGCAAGACCGGCAGCTTCATCGGCCACCACATCATGGTGCCCAAGGAGGGCGTGGCCGTGCACATCAACGCCTTCAACTTCCCCATCTGGGGCATGCTGGAGAAGTGCGCCGTCAACTGGATGGCCGGCGTGCCCGCCGTGGTGAAGCCCGCCACCGTCACCAGCTACCTCACCGAGGCCATGGTGAAGGACATCATCGCCAGCGGCATCCTGCCCGAGGGCGCGCTGCAGCTGATCGTGGGCAGCGCGGGCGACCTGCTGGACCACGTGATGCACCAGGACGTGGTGACCTTCACCGGCAGCGCCAGCACGGGCCGCATGCTCAAGCGCCACGACCGCCTCATTGACGAGAGCGTGCCCTTCAACATGGAGGCCGACAGCCTCAACGCCATCGTGCTCGGGCCGGACGCCGTGCCCGGCACCGAGGAGTATGACCTCTTCATCAAGGAGGTGGGCCGCGAGATCACCCTCAAGTGCGGGCAGCGCTGCACCGGCGCGCGCCGCATCCTGGTGCCGCACAACCTCATCGAGGACGTGCAGATCGCCCTGGGCAAGCGCCTAAGCGGCACCGTCATCGGCGACCCGCGCACGGAAGGCGTGCGCATGGGCGCGCTGGCCGGCATGGCGCAACGCGAGGAAGTGAAGCGCGCGCTGGCCGAACTGCTCAAGGCCTCGCAGGTGGTGTACGGCGACCCCGACAGCGTGAACGTCACCGGCGCCGATGTGCAGAACGGCGCCTTCATGAGCCCCATCCTGCTGCTGAACCCCGATCCCTGGAAGAACCAGCAGAGCCACAACGTGGAGGCCTTCGGTCCGGTGAGCACTCTTATGCCTTACTCAACTCTGGACGATGCCGTAGCCCTCACCAAGCTCGGCAAGGGATCGCTCGTGGCCACCATCGCCACCTACGATGACAAGCTTGCCCAGCAGTTCGTGTGGGGCGCCGCCAGCCACCACGGCCGCATGCTGGTGCTGAACCGCGACATGGCCAAGGAGAACACCGGCCACGGCAGTCCCCTGGCCACACTGGTGCACGGCGGCCCCGGCCGCGCGGGCGGCGGCGAGGAGATGGGCGGCAAGCGCGGCGTGCTCCACTACCTGCAGCGCACCGCCATCCAGGGCAGCCCCACCAGCATCACCGCGCTCACCCAGCAGTACCAGCAGGGCGCCACGTACCACATCACCGAGCAGCACCCCTTCCGCCTGCACTTCGAGGAGCTCAACATCGGCGACACACTGATCACCGAGAAGCACCTGGTGACGCTGCAGAACGTGGAGGACTTCGCCGCGCTCAGCGGCGACCGCTTCTACGCCCACATGGACGCCAACAGCCTCGATGGCACCCCCTTCACCGGCCGCGTAGCGCACGGCTACTTCATCCTCTCCCGGGCGGCCGGCCTATTCGTGGACCCGCCGAAAGGCCCCGTGCTGCTCAACTACGGCATCGAGGAGTGCCGCTTCCTGAAGCCCGTGTACCCCGGCAGCACCATCCAGGTGAAGTTCACGTGTCGGGAAAAGCTCGACCAGGAGAAGCGCCCGAAGACCGCCGACTCACCGAAGGGCGCGGATGTGGCGCGGGGTATTGTGAAGTGGCTGGTGGATGTGGTGGATGAAACGGGCGAGACCGTGGCGCTGGCGACGATCTTGACGATGGTGAAGAAGTTGGACCAGAGTTAGGGGATGATGAGGGCGTGCCCCCTGCCCAAATGCGGCAGGGGTCCGGCTTTCCGCTGCAAGTCCTCGCTCGTTCCTCGCTCCGGGCTTTCCGCTTCAATCCGTCACGCGAAATGCGACAACACAATTCAGTTCCCACCTTTACACCATGACCGAACTTATTTGGACAGGCAAATACCGCGACGGCCAGAAAGTGGCCCCCGTGCGCATTGCCCTGCCCTTTCAGACCATTGAGACTGTGAACGAGAGCGCCGCCGACCGCGAGAAGCGCCTCGGCAGTCTGTTCAGCGACAAGCCCGAAACCGGCACCCGGACCAACCGCCTGATCTGGGGCGACAAGAAGTACGTGCTGCCCAGCTTGCTGCCCGAGTTCGCCGGCAAGGTGGACCTCATCTACATCGACCCGCCCTTCAACGTGGGCGCCGACTTCTCTTTCACCGCCACCATTCCTGACCACCCGGATACCGAGGAGGACGAGACCACCACGTTCGTGAAGCAGCCCAGCATCATCGAGCAGAAGGCCTACCGAGATACCTGGGGCCGCGGGCTGGACAGCTACCTGCAGTGGTTCTATGAGACCGCATTGTTGCTCCGCGAATTGCTCTCGGAGAAAGGGAGCATCTACGTGCACTTGGATTGGCATGTGAGTCATTACGCCAAGGCGATCCTTGATGAGGTGTTTGGACTCGAGAACTTTAGAAATGAGATCATTTGGAAGCGCAAAGGCGGGAGTGCAAATCCTTCAAACCGTCTTGGCATCGTCACGGATAGCATCTTTTGGTACAGCAAATCCGAAGAAATCGTCTTCGAGTCGCAGTACTCTCTTGATGGTGACGAGGTGAAAACTTACATCGAAGAACGATTCACCAATGATGACGGAGATGGTCGGAAGTACATGAAGTCTCCAATTGTAAGCCCCAACCCACGACCGAATCTTACCTACGACTACAAAGGGTACAAGCCGCCAAAGAATGGTTGGTCCATTTCCATCGACGTGATGGAGAAGTGGGACAAGCAGGGCAAATTGTATTTCCCACCACGCGGACAAGGCGACCGCATCTATCGGAAGATCTTCCTCGACGAGTATGTCGGGCAACCAATTCAGAATCTCTGGACAGACATTTTTGTAATTAACCCAGTCGCGAACGAGCGGCTGAACTATGACACACAGAAGCCTGAGGCACTCTTGACCCGAGTCATTGAGTCGAGCAGCAATGAAGGGGACCTAGTTCTTGATTGTTTCTGCGGCAGCGGAACCACCGCAGCCGTTGCTGAAAAGCTGGGCCGTCGCTGGATCACCTGCGACTTAGGTCGCTTCGCGATTCATACCGCGCGCAAACGACTGCTTGCCATTCCCGGTGTGAAGCCCTTCCATGTGCAGAACCTGGGCAAGTACGAGCGCCAGCAATGGGTGAAGGAAGAATTCGCCGAGCCACAGGACCGGCTGGCACAGGAGCAGGCCTACCGGCATTTCATTCTCAGCCTGTACCATGCACAACCGCTATTGGGCCATACTTGGCTGCACGGAGCCAAGGCTGGCCGGCTGGTGCATGTGGGCAGTGTAGAGGCGCCGGTGAGCGTGGAGGACGTGAAGCAGATGGTGCAGGAGCTGTGGCGCATCACCGGCAAGGAGAAGAAGGCCACCAAGGCCGCCATCGACGTGCTGGGCTGGGAGTTCAGCTTCGATTTGAACGAAACCGCCGTGCAAAGCGCCGCCGAGAACAAGGTGGACCTGCACTTCTGGAAGATCCCGCGCGAGGTGTTGGAGAAGAAGGCCGTGGAACAGGGCGACATCAAGTTCTACGAGCTGGCCTACGTGGATGTGGACGTGAAGACCAAGGGCCGGGAGGTAACGCTTCAGTTGAAGGACTTCATCATCAGCCCGGACGATGTGCCCGAGGAGGCGCGCAAGAGCATTACGCACTGGAGCCAGTGGGTGGACTACTGGGCCGTGGATTGGGACAACAAGGATGACGCCTTCCACAACACCTGGCAGAGCTACCGCACCCGCAAGGACCCGAAGCTGGAGCTGAAGGCCGCCCACACCTACGAGGCCAAGGGCGAATATGCCATCCTGGTGAAGGTGATCGACATCCTGGGTAATGACACCACCAAGCGCGTAGTAGTAAAGGTGAGCTAACGCTGGCCCGTGAACAATGCCCACGCACAAGCACTCATACCACTGGCCCCCACCCCTAACCTTGCGTTCGGGACATAACTTGCAGGAGCTATGACCCAGGCAGAGTTCGAGGTATTGATCAATGATGCCACCAAACGCATCGATGGTGACATCACGTGGCGGGAGGACGAGGACAAATCCCCGGCCGTTGAGTTCATGATGGAGGTAAGCACTGCGAACGGCGACCCACTGCGGGTCTATGGCAACTACCGGGGCATCCTGGGACGGTTGAGCTACGTGCTGCTCCACAGCAACTACGGCCGCATCTATGCCCTTGACCTGGGCCAGGACCATCGCAATCCGGATGGGAAGCTGGTCGGGGAAAAGCACAAGCATCGCTGGACCGAGCAGTATTTGGACAAGGAAGCCTACGTTCCGGAGGACATTACCGCTCCGCCCACCGACCCGGTCACGGTCTGGGACCAGTTCTGCATAGAGGCGAACATCACACACAACGGCCGCATGCTTGCACCACCGGCCGTACAATTCGAACTGCTATGAACACCAACTACTGCCAACAGATCAACGCATCGCTGGGCCAGCAGTTCATGTGCAGCGATGTGAACGGGTTCACACGCATCCGCACACCCTTCCTATACCCGGACGGCGATGTGATCGACGTGTTCCTAAAGGATCGCGATGGCATCCTTTCCGTGAGCGACATGGGCGAAGGCCTCAATTGGCTGCGCATGCAGACACCTGCCAAGCGCCGCTCTCCGAAGCAGAACAAACTGGTGGAGGATGTTCGCAAAACGCTCGGCCTTGAATTGTTCAAAGGGGCCTTGGTCGCCCGTGTGCGCCCCGGTGAGGATCTTACCCCGGTGGTGATCCGGGTAGCCGAGGGCTCCCTTCGTTTGAGTGACCTTTGGTTCACCATGCGCACGCGTACCGTGGAAAGCACCAGCGAGGAAGTCGAGGACTATCTGAAGGATTGGAATGTGAATTACGAGGTGCGGCCGAAGTTGCTTGGTCGATCTGGGCGTACCTGGCAGCCGGACTTCTTCACACGCACCCCCAGCCAGAGTTCGCTCGTGTGCGTACTGAGCACCGGCAATAAGGCCACGGCCAAGAAGGTGACCGAACATGTGGTGACCACCTGGGTGGACCTGAGCCACTTGACGACCGAGCAGGAGCCGAAGAAGTTCGTATCGGTCTTCGACGACACCAGCGACGTTTGGGGCCGGGAGGATTTCAACCTGCTCGAAGGCCTTTCCGAAGTGACCTTCCTCTCGAAACCCGAAGAGGTGCGCGCCGCGCTGGCCGCCTAAGCTGGGCATGGGGAAGCGTGGACGGCCTCGCAAAGAGGAACAACAGGACCTTTTCGACCTACGCGAGCGGCTCACCACCGCTCCCTGCGTGCCTGCCATCCGGCGCGAAGTGGATGAATGGCGCAAACAGGACTGGCCGGGGATCACGGAGGCAACCCGAGAGCTTTTCAACTACTGGTTCCGTACGGATCATGTGGTGCGCGGAGCACGCTTCCAGTACCACAGGGCGCAACGCGAAGCCGTGGAAACGCTGGTGTACCTCTATGAGGTGAAGCGCATCCATCGCCGCAAGGACCTGCTGGAGACCTATGTGCAGCACACCCCGGACCTGCGGCTGCCCAAGTACGACGACTTCGCGCGCTATTGCGTGAAGATGGCCACCGGAAGCGGCAAGACCAAGGTGATGGCCATGGCCATCGCGTGGCAGTATGCCAATGCCGTCAGGACCAGCTCAGAGGATTACGCCAGCACCTTCCTCGTTCTGGCTCCCAACGTGATCGTGTTCGAGCGGCTACGGACCGACTTCGAAGGCGGACGCATGTTCCATACGGATCCACTGGTTCCGCGCCACTTCAAGCTGTGGTGGGACATGCAGTTCTACATGCGCGGGGATGGAGAACGGGCCCACAGCAGCGGCGCCCTGTACCTCACGAACATCCAGCAATTGCACGAAGGCCGCACGGCTGACGACACAGAAGCAGATGATCCCGTAAGCGCCTTGCTTGGCCCAACTCCGCCGAGCAGTTTGCAAGAGCAAACGGACCTATACGAGCGCATCAGCAAGCGTGCAGGGAAGTTGATGGTCCTTAACGACGAGGCACACCATACGCACGACGAGGAAAGTGAGTGGAATAATGTGATCCGGCGAATGCATGGCGTCCGCGCACTGAGCCTGCAGTTGGACGTCACCGCCACGCCGCGCTTCCAAAGCGGGGCCTTGTTCCCATGGACGGTCTTCGACTATCCGTTGAAACAGGCCATCATCGACGGCATCGTGAAGCGTCCGATCGTGGGCATCAGCAAGATCCAGGAGGCGAAGAGCGAGATCGCATCGGTGAAGTACAAAGGCTTCCTCACCGCCGGGGTGGAACGCTGGCGCGAGTACCGCGACCAATTGAAGCCCGTGGGCAAGAAGCCCATCCTGTTCATCATGATGAACGTGACCGCCGACGCGGATGACGTGGCGGAATGGCTGAAGACGAAATACCCGGAAGACTTCGCTGGAGAGAAGACACTCACCATCCACACCGACAAAAGCGGGGAGGTCAGCAAGAAGGACCTCGACGCAGCTCGCAAGGCGAGCCGGGAGGTGGACGACGACCGAAGCCCGGTGAACGCCATCGTAAGCGTGCTGATGTTGCGCGAAGGCTGGGACGTGCAGAACGTAACCGTGGTCGTTGGTCTTCGACCCTATACCGCCAAGGCCAACATCCTACCTGAACAAGCCATCGGTCGTGGCCTGCGGTTGATGTTCCGCGGTGGAATGGCCGGTTATCAGGAGCGGGTGGATATCCTGGGCAATAAAAAGTTCCTGGAGTTCGTGCAGGACCTGGAGAAACTGGAGGACCTGAAGCTCGGCACATTCGAAGTCGGGGAAGACAAGCTGCAGATCATCACCGTGCAGCCCGACCCGGCCAAGATGAAACACGACATCGGCCTACCGGAGATCACCCCTGTGCTTGAACGTAAGAAGAGCCTGGAGCAGGAGATCGCCGCGCTGGATGTCATGGCCTTCAAGGTGAATCCACTGCCCATGAAGCAGGCCGACGTGGAAGAGCCGCAGACGTTCTTCTATGAGGGGCGCGACATCCTTACAGCTGCCATCGAGTTCGAGCGCGAGTACAAGATCCCGTCAGCCCAAACAGCTGGTGAGGTGATCGGTTACTACGCCCGGCGCATAGCACAAGACATCAAGCTTCCCAGCCAATTCGCGGCGCTCGCACCCAAGGTGAAGGAGTTCTTCCAGCACAAGGCTTTCGGCGAGACGATGGACTTGGATCAACCGAAGGTGATCAGCGCCATGAGCAGTAACATCGCCTGCTATGTGGTGTTGAAGGAGTTCAACAAGGCGCTGAGCGCTTTGCTGATCGACGAGAAAGAGCCCGTGCTCCTGAACGCCGAACGCAAGCTGAGCACCACCCCGCCATTCCCCTTCAGCAAGCTCAGCTTCCCGGCCAGGAAGACGGTGTTCTCCGTAGCCGCCTGCGACAATCAGTTCGAATACGACTTTGCCAAATACCTCGAAGCGTGCGACGATGTGGAGAGCTTTGCGAAGCTGCCCTTCGAGTTCGGCTTCACCATTCCGTACACGGATGAGCAACTGAACATCCGCCGTTATTACCCGGACTTTGTTGTCCGCCTGGTCAGCGGCGAGCACTGGTTGGTGGAAACCAAGGGCCAAGAGACCGTGACCGTTGCCCACAAGGACAGGGCAGCCCGTTTGTGGTGCGAAAACGTATCTCGGCTTACCGATTCGTCGTGGAACTATGTGAAGGTGCCCGAAAGAGAATGGCGTAGCCTTGGCGCTGATGAATTCGCCGATCTGAGGGTATTCGAGCAATGACGGACGAGGCACGCATCGAAGGGTTCCTTAATGACTTGAAAGCCAGTTGGCGCTCTTGTCCGTCCAAATGGCATGAGTTCCATGCCTTCCTCTTGCAGCATCGGGCACCCGATCAACCCAAGCCCCCTGTGCCACTCATTCTAGCGGCATCAGCGGAGTCCGCTGCGAGCAAGCATAATCGGCTGGGTATGCAATTGCGTTGGGCAAGTTCAGTTGGGCTTCTGGCCGAAGCATTAGACTATTTGAGCGCCATTCCCGTTGATCAATGGGAGGTCTCAACCGCATCCGATTGGAATAGGGATAGCTACCCGTCCTTCTAACTCGGTGTAGTAGTTCATAACCGATCCCACTTCGTCGCCACCCCCCTCGCCTTCTCCACCGGGTACTTGGCGGCGTTCTTCACCAGTTTCATGCGCACGGCGGTTTCGAGGTCCACGCGCAGGTCGTGTGCCAGGTACGTGAGCAGGATGGCAATATCGGCCATCTCCTCGGCCAAGGCATCGCGGTGCTCGGTGGCCAGGGCGGGCAGGTCGGCATCCTTCGTCCATTGGGTGTGCTCCATCAGCTCTGCGGCTTCCAGGGCAATACTGGTGCTCAGGGTCCGCAGGTTGTGGAACTGCTCCCAGTCGCGCTCCTTGCGAAAGGCCAGCAGTTCATCGCGCAATTGGTCGCTGATCATGGTCGCAGATTTCGTTATCCAATAAAGCGTTCGGTAAGGTGCCAACGCAGGAACTCGGGATCGGGCCGCTGGCTTTCAAGTGTGGGGATCACGGCCAGCGGCTGGTCGTGCAAGCGGTAATAGGCCTTGCCGTTGAAGTACTGCTCCTGGATTCGGTCGCTCACCCGCACCCGTAGTTCGGGCGTCACGGTCACCAGCCCGGCATCGAAGAGCTTGTGGAAGTCGGAGCGCAGCAGCATCCCGTTCGTGATCTTGTGCGGCCCTTCCAGCTCGTACGGCTTGATGTGCGCCGCCTCCAGCACCGGCAAGGTCGATTCGCCCGTGATGGCGCAGCGCTTCCCGTAGGCCTCGCTCACCAGCACCCGGAAGGCGCCCTGCCCCAGGCGGCTGCGCGTAAGGAACTGTTCTCCGTAACGCGGTCCGCCATACTCCGCTGCCGGTTCGGCCACGAGGTCCAT
>JAKQEI010000295.1 GCA_029573495.1 Bacteroidota bacterium
CGACCATCCCCGTGGCTCCCTGTCGGACGCCACGTTCCTGGCCGAGGCGTCGCAACAGCCGGGAGATCTCCGCGCACAGGATGCGCACCACCGCGCTGAGCAGAGCCGGGCTGCGCGCCATGGGTAGACGCAGCTCGTAGGGCACGCTCAGCACCCATTGTCGCAAGGGCACGTGCGGCAGGACTCGGTCCACGAGGTTTGCCGCAGTCTGGCTCGCGCGCCTCGCTCCGCACGACGGGCACACGCCGCGAAGCTTGCACGAGAAGGCCACGAGCATCGAAGCCCCGCAGTCTCGGCAGTACGCACGCGCGAAGCCCCAAGCCAAGATTCCGCAGCGCAAGTACTTGTGGAACTCATCGACAACGTGGCGTGGCAGCGGTCGCAGGTACGCTTCGCTCGCCATGGCGAGGAACGTCTCGAGCCATCCTTGCACCACTCTATAGAGCACAGAGTTCTCGGGCTCGTGACGCACGTATCGCTTGCGAAGGTGCGGGCGTTCGGGAACCACATCGGGTGCAGGACGAGCCATGGTCCCGATGCCATGGCGAAGCGTGTGCCAGGTTCGCTGCTTCGTGATTTCGGCCGGTTTGGCACGCCCCAGGGTGGCGGTGCGCCAGCGTGACCGCGGCATTCACGGCGTTGTGAGAGGCGCAAAGGCTTGGGTTGCCGTGGAAAGCCCACCAAGTGGCGATGCGCCACCCGAAATTGGCGGTCGCCACCTGGCTTGAGTTCAGCACCAGCGGCGGTGGTTGCAAGGGCTGGATGACCGACCTTCTCCGGCGCAAGTACTCGGCGTCATCTTCGGCAGCCCCGAAACCACAACGGGGGGCAACGCATTGAAGTTCTATGCGAGCGTCCGCATTGACGTCCGTCGAATCGGGCAGGTCAAGTCGGGGGACAAGCCCATCGGCAACAAGACGCGGGCGCGGGTCGTCAAGAACAAGCTCGCGCCGCCCTTCCGGGAGGCCGAGTTCGACATCGTGTGGGGCAGAGGAATCGACGATCAAGTCGACGAGCGTTGCGCCCGCCCGCACGTTGCCTGAACTCCCCCGAGATCTTCTCACCCCACCGACTTCCACGACTTCGCACGGCGCCTGATTGAGCAAATCGAGGCGGGAGAAGCCGAGGTCGTCGTCCTCACAACGCACGGCTGGAGGATGCCAGCCCCTACCTGGAGCAGTCACATGGAAGAAAGAAGAGAGATGAGGATCGCCTACACGGTCACGGAGCGGGGGGAGCGCACGTACTGGACGCGCATCGGCGTGGCCTTCACCAACCGCGACGGGTCCATCTCCGTCAAGCTCGAGGCCCTGCCCGTGTCCGGCGTGTTGTGCTTCCGGTCGGCTGTGCCTTGGGCGTGGTCGACGAGGTCGTGGAGAATGGGTTGGTATTCGGGGTTGTGGAAGGAGCGCAGGTGGAAGGGTCCGATTCGCTGGTGGTGGTCTTGTTTCCAGGTTCGTGTGAAGGGCAAGCGAGCGTTGTCCAGGCTCACTTCGAAGGCGCGTGGGAACCTTGATTCATCGGCGCGGGCCACGCGTTTTTCGGTCATCAGATTGTCGCCGAGGTGCATCCTTCCCACGGGGTCGAGCCATGGGGGAGCGAGTACGATGAGGTCTTCTGGTTTGGTTTCTGCTTGCAGGTAGGTTCGGATGTCGGCCCAGTCTTCGTCGGTCATGACGGTGCGGGTTTGCCAGGTGTGCAGGAGCCATTCGACAAGGGCGAAAAGCAGGATGGGGATGAACCACCATCGACGAAAAACCTCAATGATTCCCGTAGGTTGGGACTTTTTCGCAGGTTCGTGGGAATCGAGGACTTCGGGGTTCAAGGGTGCTTTTTCCTTGTCGAGCATCCGTGCTTTGGGCGGGGTAAGCGTATGGGGAAGAGCGTTCGAATTCAACTGGGCAGATGGGGGTTCATGCGATGGGAGAAAGGGCATATTCGGCGCCAATAGCTCTTCCAGCGCTTCTTTCGGCAGGCTCGAAAAGCCGAAGGATGTCCCGGCCCCCGTCGATCACGAGCAGGTGGGCATGGCGATGCGCCAGGGTGCTCGCGCCATCGAGGGCGTTGTGAGAGGCGTAACAACTTGAAATAACGTATGAATATCAACAAGTGGCGATGCGTCAGCCGCACCCGCCACAGACCTGCTCTCCCCGCGAGGGGCACCCGCACACCGGAACCGGGGGGGACCGCCCGGACCGGAAGTGAAGCGATGCAAGTCCCCCGTGGTTCTAGCGGTTGCCCGGTTGGCTGCCGCATGGCCGACCCGCTGCCCCCTGTCGATCACCGGGGCCCCTGCCGGGACGACGCGCTCGGACTGCATGATCGTGGATCGGACCTGCGTGACTCACGGCTTGTCTTGACTTGCGAAAGCTGATCGATCTACCTACCCGCGGAGAAATACGATTTGTTTCGAAATTGTGCTTGCGCGCACACCCCGTCTGGGTAAACTTAGTGGAGAGTCGGATTGAGTCAAACGGGTTTGGGAGGCGCTGGAGGATGGGATGAGCAGGATTCACGCAGCGCTGCTGGGGGGAGCGATGGGACTGACGTCTATGTCATGTGTCAATCGTGAATCCCCCCCTCTTGATCACGAAGGAACGGTAGCCTCGCACGAGGAGCCGTTGAGCGGGCAGGGCATGGAGGCGCTCATCCCGCTGCGACTGGTGAATGTCCTGCCCTGCGCGCCCGGCCCGAGTTGTCCCGATAACGCCGACTATCACTCGGTGCTGCGATCCGTGGATGCGGCGAACGAGGTCTTCAAGGCGGTGGGCGTGCAGTTCTGGGCGAAGTCCGTAGAGCGGTACCACATGCCAAGCTTCGCGGACCTGCGGTATCAGTCTTGTGGAGGTACGGGTGATGTCCGCGTTCCGTGGAGTCAGGTTCGTGCCCAACTAAAGCAGGTCCTACCCTCGATGTCCGACGCCGCGTGGCCGGAAGGCGAGATGAAGACGCCGGCATGGTGGCTCAGGGCGGTAAACACCGCGGAGGCCGCCGCAAGCAACCCCGAGGAGTTCGTGATCTGGATCCTCCAATGGGTCAACTGCAATGGCGCGAGCACTGCGCCGCCGCCTGACGAAGGTCGCGACGTGAAGATGTCGGGAAGCGGAATGAACTCCAGCCCCTATCAGCTCGCGCACGAGTTGGGACACAACTTCGGCTTGTATCACACGTGGAACGTCGACGACCGACCGGACCCCCAAACCCTCGTGGCAGGAAGACAGTACGACCAGTGGGACCTGGTCTACAAGCCGGGAAGCCTCTTTGTCCCCCCGTACGAGCACGTGTTCTTCAACAGCAGGGCTGAGGCGACTGTTTACCCGGAAAACGAACTCGCGCTCATCGACACCGGCAGCAACTGCTCCGCCGATCTGTTTGGTGTCCTCACGTGTACCGTTCGGGCGTGCCCCCAGTCGTGGTGCGTCGAAGAAACCCACAGCACGGGTTCCCCAGCGCTGAAGGGGTTGGCGTTCTCGTACTCCTACGGGCTTTCGGGTACGAACATCATGAGCTATGCGGGAGCGCCACGCCAATCGATGAGCGACTCCCAGGTGCAGCGAATTCGCAAGTACCTCCGCTGGTCCGTCCAGGTTAAGCCGGAGACCACGGATTTGATTCGCCCCAACGCGGTCCTCTCTGCGCGGCTGCCGCTGCTGGGTAGCTGGAACGTTAGGCAGGTTGCGGAGAAGATGGACTTCGACTGTGACGGCAAGCGCGACATCGGCATTTGGGAGCCGCCCACCACGGTGGGCAACAACGGAACCTTCACGATCCTGTTGAGCAGCAAGGGCTTCAGCACGTCATCGGGTCAGTACATGAGCGTCCAGCTCGGCCAACTCGGCGACGTCCCCGTGGTGGCGGAGCTATCAGGGGACTGCCGAACGGATCTTGCCGTCTATCAGCCGGGCGGGGGGCTCTATCGGGATGACCCCGCGAGCGTCCAGGGATATTGGCGATGGTGCCCCACGGCCACGAATGCTGAGAGCACGACGTGTTCAATGGCCGTGGTCACGGCTTTCGGTGTTCGGGAGAGCGTTCCTCTCCCTGGCCTCAACTTTGCTGGGGAAACCACGCGCGTCCTCGCTACCTTTCGACCCTCGCTCGGATCGTGGTCGTGGCGTGCGGTGGGGGGAGGAACCACGACGACCAAGACCCTCGGGGGCCCCGGCGCTGTCCCGCTCCCTGGGGACTATGACGGCGACTTTCTCACGGACATCGCCGTCTATGAACCCGGCTCCGCCACCTTCAAGCTGCTGCGCTCCGAGCTGGGCTGGGCCTCTCCGATCACCCGGCCGTTCGGCAACCCGCCGCCCGGAGAATACAGCAAGTTCATTCCGCTCAATTCTGGCACGTCCCAGGCGCGATCGGGGGCGATCCCCCTCTCCGGGATGAACCGCCCGCGGACGATCTGCAACCCTTGGTGCGTCACCTACCCGCGACGGGTCTTCTCGCTCTGGTTCCCCCATGACGGGACCTGGACGACGATGTGGGACCCGATCAACTCGACCACCACGGACACCTGCGCCTGGGGACTAGGCGGCGTCGATGCACCCGTGCCAGGCATAGACAGAAACAATGACGTCTACAGCGACATGGTGACCTACCGCGGCCAGACCTGGTCCGGCCCGGGCTGGTTCTACTTCAAGAACGCCACGCCCTCGTCCCCGAACGGTTGCACCGGGAGCACGAGCTCCGTGTCCTACCAGTACGGGAATCGGGCACGTCAGCGCGTCTTCGCCGTAGCGGATATGACGGGGGACGGGAAGCCCGAGATCATGCTGGTCCACCCGGACACGATGACGATCCAGTGGATGACCAGCGAGTCCGGCTACACCACGGTCTACTCTCGAACCATTGGCAGCCAGCGGTCCATCGTGCTGTAGAAAGGATGTGGAAGATGAACGCGAAGCGAATTCTGCAAGGTCTCCTCTGGGCCGCCGCCGCGACGACAACGGTGGCTTTGGCGGGGTGCTCCCGAACGGAAGAGGAGGTGAAGCCCGATCCGTCCGTGACCCCGGATGCGAGCGACCCGAAGGCCCACGACAGCGCGGCCTTGCCCACGGAGTGGACCTGCCCCCAGGGCGTGTCCGGCGCCAAGATGGTCCTCATCCCTTGGCCTGACGGCTCGGCACTGGAGAACGGCACCACCGCCAAGCTGGTGTCGCCCCCAACGGTGGATGGTGACGAGCCGTTCGAGCTTCCCCAAAGCTGGCGTTGGGTGCGCTGGGGAATGCTCACGCTCTTCTCGGAATCCGGCTGGAGTCCGCAAGCCGACGCGCGTTCAAGGACGCTGCCCGAATGGGGGGTGCTCAAGGTGAGTGCGGTGTCCTGGGACGTGTTCAAGCCGGAGGAGAACAAGGCTCTCCCATCTACCACCAAGCCGCCGGAACGGTCACTTGTGAGAACGGGGGACTTCCTGATCTCCCGTGCAAACACCGCCGAGCTTGTAGGCCGGAGCGTTCTCGTGGATATCAAGCCGGAACGCTTGATCATGAGCGACAAGATCATTCGGTGCGAATTCGCCCCGTCTGTAGACCGGCGCTACGTAATGTACTTCAACCGAACGTCTACTGCCCGGACACACTACATCGCCAACGCCAGCGGGACGAGCGATTCGATGAAGAACCTCTCCCGTGAGGCAATCCTCCACGTCCCCATGCCGCTCCCACCAGCCGCCGAACAGAAGCGCATCGTCGCCAAAGTGGATCAGCTCATGGCCTT
>JAKQEI010000300.1 GCA_029573495.1 Bacteroidota bacterium
GGCTTCGGACCCGAAGTGAAGCGGCGTATCCTCCTCGGTACCTTCGTACTAAGTGCGGGCTACTACGATGCATACTATGCTCAAGCCCAACGGGTACGGCGCATCATTCGCGACCACACGTTGGAGGCCTTCACGAAGTACGACCTGATCCTGAGCCCCACCTGCCCAACGACGGCCTTCGATCACGGTGCCATCAGCGACCCGGTGGCCATGTACCTCCAGGATATCTTCACCGTTCAGGCCAACCTCGCCGGTGTTCCCGCCATCAGCCTGCCCACCGGCACGCATAGCAATGGCCTCCCGTTCGGCGTTCAGCTCACAGGCATGCCCTTCGATGAAGCGCGCTTGCTGGCCGCCAGCGCCCATCTCTTCGGCCGCTGACCCGATCAGCACCCGCATTTAGTGGCTATTGTCCTGATAAACAGGACCATACGTACGATTCAACGACCCTTTCAGCTCGCCCAGCACGCCCCGCTCACCTTTTCCCAACGCGCAGATCCCGCTCTGCGCGGACCCATTTTCCCAAATACGTTCCCATTTTCCGGATCTGGTGGTGTATTTCTCTCCGTTCATAACCCCGTTCATATCTCTCCCCTTTGTTCATCTCCACCCCCTCCCTTTCCCCAATAATTTTGCCGGGGGTGCTTTTCAAGGGGTGCTAGTTCTCCCGGACCGCCCCTGCGGTTCATCATCTTTCGCACGCCGAGCTCGGATCAGCGAACCTGACGCCGCCAGCCAGCCATTCCACAGGCCGCTGTGCACATAACAAAGGCGTTGTTCCAACGTATTAGGGATAATTTGGTGCCCATGTTCACCGCCCATCGCACCTGCCTCATTGCAGCACTGCTGCCCGTTGCGCTCTTGGCTCAGACAGGTGACACCCGCTCGCCTTTGGAGGACGACCCCGTTGCCGCGAGATTGGATGAGCTCGCAGCCCTGCCGTGGCTGAAGAACTCCCCCATCCATGCCGATACCGCCAGGTTGAACGTGCATGGTTTTCCTCCGGCATACATACCAGCATGGTCGGACGCGACCTATCAGAGTCGGCTTCTTACACTGGACGCTCACACCCCCTTCGACCTCACCTACAACCCTGTCGTTCAGTCCTTCATAGACCTGTACGCTGTTCGAAAGCGCGAGATGACCGCACGGATGCTCGGTCTTGCCGACCTCTACTTCCCGGTCTTCGAAGAAGCCCTGGATCGCCATGGCATGCCGCTCGAACTGAAGTACCTGGCTGTGGTAGAAAGCGCGTTGAATCCTGCTGCCCGCTCCCGCGCCGGCGCCGTGGGGCTATGGCAGTTCATGCTGCCAACAGGCAAGATGTTCGGGCTGAAAGCGACGAGCTATGTGGATGAACGTCACGATGTGTACCTGAGCACCGAGGCCGCCTGCCGCTACCTGAAGTACCTCCACGGCCTCTACGACAATTGGGAGATGGCGCTTGCCGCATACAACTGTGGCCCCGGCAACGTGAACAAGGCCATCCGGCGAAGCGGTGGTGCCAAGGACTACTGGCGGATCTACGATCACCTTCCGCGCGAAACACGAGGCTATGTGCCGGCCTTCATCGCGGTGAACTACATCTTCGCCCACGCCGCGGACCACAACATCTACCCGGTGGTCCCGACCTATTGCGCACACCAGGTGGACACCGTACAGGTGTGCTACCCACTTGACCTTACCGGTGTGGCACGGCTGACGGGAAGCAATGCCCAGGAACTCCTGGACCTGAACCCGACCTTCAAGCTCGGCACGGTGCCGGACGTGGACCAACCGGTGACCTTGTACCTGCCCAAACAGGCGGCGGGCGTTTTCGTAACGAACGAGGACAGCTTGAAATACGCCTTCTTCCATAACCCTCCGACCTCATCAGCCAACGCATCGGGTAACGACGGAAGTGCGGGCGAGGCTCGCACCACCACCGTTCCGAAGTACCACACCGTCCGCCGCGGCGAATCACTCGGCATCATCGCCAACAAGTACCGAACGAGCGTGACCGCGTTGAAGCAGATGAACGGATTGCGCGGCACCTTGATCCATGCCGGCCAGAAGCTGAAGGTGGGCACCCAGACGAGGACCATCGCGGAGAAGCCTCAGGAACAGACGCCAACTGCGGAGTACATCTACTATGAGGTGCAGCCGGGAGATACCTTGACCAACATCGCGGAGCGCTATCCGGGCGTGACAGTGGACGACCTGCGCCGCCTGAACAAGGAGATCGAGGAGGACGGCCTGCAGCCGGGTCGCAGGATCAAGGTCGGGATGCAGGAGGGCTGACCTCTCGCCACGCTGATGAGGGGGTACCTCGTCATGCGCTATTCCTCCACAACACGTTCCGACGTGATTCTCCTGTTGCTCAACGCGTGGCATCTGTGCGGCGCGCTCATACTCAGGGCTATCGCTCGCGCTGTTGATATTTCACACATCCGAGGTGCCGATCTGGCCGCTAATTTGCGTCTGCTGGATCGACGATACCATCATCGATCTACATCCATGGAGCTCGCGAACATCCGCACCTACACCCATAAACATTGCCGCTTCAAACTCCGCAATGGCAAGGAGGTCTTTGGCGTGATCTGGGAGGTGGAGACCCAGGCCGGCACTTTGACGGAACACGGCGGTCCACGTCTCTTCTTCGCCAGCATTCGTGACTACGAGCGTTTGCAGACCGGTCCGAACGAGCCGGTGAGCATCATCGATATGCCTCCCGAGGAGATCATCAACGTGGAAAGCCTCGCGAGCTGACCAGCCTTCCTATTCCTTGATGCCTGCACGCCAGAGCAGGAAGGCGTAGTTCCGCGCCACATCGCGAAGTGCCTCGAAGCGCCCACTGGCTCCGCCATGCCCGGCTTCCATGTTCACGTGTAGTAGGATCGGCGCATCACCTTTTTGGTGTTCCCGCAGCCGCAACACCCATTTGGCGGGCTCCCAATACTGAACCTGGCTGTCGTGGAAGCCCGTGCCCACCAGTATGGCCGGGTAATTCTGGTCGCGCACATTGTCATAGGGCGAATAGCTCAGCATCCGATCATAAGCCTCCTTCTCCTTGGGGTCACCCCACTCCTCGAACTCGCCCGTGGTGAGCGGAATACTCTCATCCAGCATCGTGGTCACCACGTCAACGAACGGAACGTCCGCGATGACTCCGTTCCATCGATCAGGTCGCATGTTGACCACCGCACCCATGAGAAGTCCGCCAGCACTCCCCCCCCAGGCATACACCCGTGCGGGATCAGCGTACTTCTTCGCCACTAGATGGTCCGCACAAGCGATGAAGTCCGTGAAGGTGTTCATCTTGTCCTCCATCTTGCCGCTTTCGTACCATTCCCTGCCCAGTTCCTCTCCACCACGAACGTGTGCGATGGCGAACACGAAACCGCGATCAAGTAAGGAAAGCCGCGAACTGCTGAACATCGGCTCCACACTGATCCCGTAGCTGCCATAACCGTAAAGCAGCAAAGGCGCTGTGCCATCCTGCCGGGTGCCGTTCCGGTAGACGATGGATACCGGCACATTCTCCCCATCCTCAGCAGGCACCCAGATGCGCTCACTCCTGTAGTTCTTCGACTCGAAGGTGCCAACGACTTCCTGTTGCTTCAACAACTTGTCCGTCGCTGCATCAAGGTCATGCTCGTAGACACTGCTCGGTGTTGTAAGCGAGGTGTAGACATAGCGCAACTTGTCGGTATCCCATTCCGGGTTGGTTCCTGCATAGCACACGTAGGCTGGATCGTTGAACGTGATCTCATGCTCACGGCCATCGCTCAACCGGCGCACCACCAGATGCATCAAACCCATGCGACGTTCCGATATGACGAGATGATCCCGGAACGCATCCACATCCTCCAGCAGGACATCCTCACGGTGCGGCAGCACCTCCTTCCACTTGCTCTTGTCCGCCGTATCGTCCTCCGAACACTCCATGAGCCGGAAATTGAGCGCCTTCCAGTTGGTGACGATATACCACTTCCCGGGCTCTCCTGGAACATGGATCGCCGTATGCTCATGGTCCTCCTCGCGCGGAAGGAACACCTTGAAAGCACCGTTCGGGTCATCGACCGGAAGCAGCAGATGCTCGCTGCTCGTCGTGCTCTCCGTAGTGATCATCACGAACCGATCGCTTCGGCTGCGGAACACATCGCAACTGAAGGCCGGATCCTTCTCCTCGAACACGAGCACGTCATCCTCCTCCGGCGTGCCGAGCACATGTCGGTAGATGCGGTACGTGCGTAAGGTCTCATCCTTGCGCGGATAGAAGACCGTCCGCTCATCCGCCCAAGCGCATCCACCTCCGGTGTTGGTGATCACATCCGGCAGGTCCTTTCCCGTGTTCAGGTCGCGGAAGCGCAGCTCATACTGCCGGCGCCCCACCCGGTCCTCGCTGAAACAGACCATGTTGTTCGCTGGGCTGATCTCCAGGTCACCGAGATCATAGTAGGTCGCTCCTTTGGCTCGCTCGTTCTCGTCCAGGAAATCCTGCTCCTCGGCACCGGGCTCATCCTTGCATCGCACTTGGATGGCATACTCCTTCCCCTCTTCATATCGATGGTGGTACCAGTATCCGTTCTCCCGATACGGCACACTGAGGTCCGTCTCCTTTATGCGTGCTCGCAGCTCCTTGAAGAGGTCCTCACGTAATGATGCGACCGGCGCCAGCACCGAATCACAATACGTGTTCTCCGCCTCCAGGTGAGCGATGACCTCCCGTGTGCGGTCATCCGGGTTATCGGCGCCGCGCTGCTCCTCGCTGAGCCGCAACCAATGATACTCATCCACGCGCACATGGCCATGGGCCTTGATCTCGAACGGTCGTTTGGTTGCTTGCGGTGACGCAAGTTCAGTGGTCTTCATGGAAAAGGGTGCGTTCCGGCATCCCGCCAGGAACAGCGGAGCGAGGAACAGAATGGGGCGGGACATGGATGAGTACGGGCCGAAAAATAGCACGGTGAGGCTAGCCCAGCACATCATGCAGGATGGCCGGTGAACGGATCTCACCAAGGCCTTCAACGTGCATGCGGAAGTAGAGCAACAGTCGATCCAGAAGTTCACGACGTTCATCCGCAGGGATCCCGAGATCCGACAGTTGGTCGAATCCGACAGGAAGAAGGGCCGCGAGATGATCGCTCAACGGAGGACCCATCAGATGCCCGTAACGCAGCCCCTGGACCATGAACTCCCCCTCGAGCAGGTCGAACCAGCGCTCATCAGGGCCCGGTGCAGCAGGAAGGAAGCCGAGGACCTCACTGTACCGCACCAGGAGAACGAGTGGAAAATGACTAACGTCCGGCGCGCAGTCCATCGCACGAAGGGCCTCCTCCACGAAGGCGTACAGTTCAGCGTCCGCGGACTCACCATGCAGGGTGCGGTACAGTATCTCCTGAACGAAGAGCGCCAAGGTTCCTCGAACGGCATCGAAGGGGAGACTTTCGTAGGGCTCCGCGACCCGAAGCTCCTGGAGAGTGAGCAACTCCTTTTCTGCGCTCTCCCGGAGTACGACCTCCAACCGGCTAAGCGGTTGGAGGGAGGCCCCGGTCACCCCTCCCTTGCGACCGGTCCGCACCAGGATCGACCGCGTTCCTAGCGCCTGTGTTAGCGCCTTCAACACGATGGTGTTATCCCCATGCCGGATGGTCTTCAGCACGATGGCCCTTGTGGTGTGCAGCATGTCCAGGACCCGCGGCTCTGGCAGGGTGATGGCCTTACTTCAACAGCAGAAGCTTGGTGTTGCATTTGAACGTGCCCGTGATATCGCTCGCGAACACCAGGTACACCCCCGTGGCAGCACGACGACCGCTCATGTCATTGCCATCCCAAATAGCCTGCCCACCGAGGGATCGCGTCCGGTAAACGAGATTGCCGCTCACATCCGTGATCTTCACCTCACTGTCGCTCACCAGGCCCGTGATGGCGATGGGGCCGCTGTATGATTCCCGGACCGGATTGGGAAAGACCATGGCGCAATCGCTCTCATCAGCCCCTTCGATCGCATCGCCACGATAGCTCATGAGGCCGCGGTCCGTGGCGATGTACACCTCACCCGTGGTTCCGTCCAAAGCGATGTTGAGTATCGTGTTGCTCGGCAACGGGCTGTTCTCTGCGGTGAAGTGCTGCACCTCATCCCTTCCATCCGGGGAGATCAGGTAGACCCCGCTCGCCTGGGTGCCGATCCACTTGCGATCCGCGCCATCGACCGCGATGCTATTGATCGCTTCGGTCTCCAATAGGACCTGGACATTTCCATCCTGTTCGATCAGGATCTGTTGCGCATCGACGGCATCACCCGAAAGAACGGAGCCCGGGTCGTAGAATACAGCAAGGCCTCGACTGGTGCCGGCCCAGATCCGGCCTTCATGGTCCTCCGCGATCGTGTAAACGTCCGGGGCCGGAAGGCCGCCGGTGCCCGCCTGATTGTTCAGCAACTTGTACCGATCATCATCCGTGCTTTCGACCGATGACCCGCTATCATATACCAGGATGCCGTTCCCCCGAGGCCGCAGGATCCATTTATACCCGTTCTGCGCCACGATCACATCGGCGACCAGAAGATTGGAACCCAGGATGGCGCCTGGAGAGAACGCATACCAATCACCGTTCTTCCTCCGTACGACGATCGGCTTCGTTGACCACGGGTTCGTCGCCCATAGGTTTCCATCGGCATCGAAGGTCAGACCTCCCACGTACAACCGATCCTGATACGGGTTCACGTCATACCCCAAGGCGCTGTTCGTGGGATTGTGGATCTGCACCGGCCATCCGTCACGGAACTCCAGGATCCCCTCATCCCAACTTCCGAAAAATGCGTGTGCCGGATCCTCCGGATCGATCGTGACCGCAACGATATCCGCTATCCCCGACACGAATTCATTTACCCCGTTCATGAAGGAGGAGGTCGACTGATCCACCGTATGCCATCGATCGTCCA
Source organism: Bacteroidota bacterium (assembly GCA_029573495.1). Classification (GTDB taxonomy): domain Bacteria; phylum Bacteroidota; class Bacteroidia; order Flavobacteriales_F; family PHOS-HE28; genus PHOS-HE28. The sequence continues at coordinate 6,926 of JAKQEI010000300.1, forward strand.
TATATATATGGACCCCCTCCTTATGGTACTCATTCGCCCAGGTCCCGTTCAAAGCTCCGCTCGCCACATATAGATCACCACCGGCGCTGGCCATCCGCCAGACGGAGGCCGTTCGGGGACCGTTCGGTGCCACTCGAAGCGGTCCCGCTTGGCCCATGCGCAACAAGCCAAGGCCCTTATCCGCTACCCACATCGACCCATCGTCCGTGACGGTCACCTGCTGTGGCCCCATCGTCTGCCCCTCGAAATCCCCGAAATACCGTACCTCGAAGAGGTTCAGGTCATATAGATGGATGTTCAGGTCGTGCGGTATCGCCACCAGCTGTCCATTCCGGCTCACTGCTAATCCCTTATTGACCCGACCGAACAGGGGTTCGAAACGCGACCATTGACCGTCCGGCCCCAGGACGAGCAGGCTGTCCCCCCCTGTCGTGCGTTGCGCGTTCAGGAGCAACCTGTCACCAAAGGCCGCCACCGCGTTGAATGGTCCCGAGGCAAGCGCCGTTCCCATATCCGTCCGTTTCCGCCAATTCTCGAAGAAGGCGAGGTTCTGTGCACTCCTGGCAGCGGCGAACAACCCGCTTCCGGTGGCGGCATAGATCGTATCCGCCGTCATCGTGATGCTGTTGACCCGCACCTGCGAACCACCGGGTCCGATGAACCAGGTATCCCTCACCTCTCTCGACACCAGATCAAGAACCACGATCCCGAACCCACAACCCAAGTAGGCCGTCGAACCTGCCATGTAGGCACAATACACCCCCTTGTTCCCGATAAGGGAACTGCGCTTGATGTCACCGATGTTGAACGAACGTTCACCCTGCAGCAGATCAAGGTTCCCATTGGTATAGAACACCAGTGTACCCTGCACAGCATCGTTCCAAGCCATCCCCTGGATGCCGACATCACTAAGCCTGTTCGTTTTGTTCTCTCTTTGGATCTCCCCCGTCTGAAGATCGTATGAGAAGGCACCGTTCTCACTGGCCGCGTGCACCATCCCCCCCCCTTCCGAGACCACCGACACATTCGAATAGGAGAAGTGGTCCCTCCACTCCCCGATGGCCGACTGGGCTTGTGTCGACGTGGCCACCAGTGCCATCCAGATGACGTTCGTCGTTCTCATCCTATTGATCATGCACAGAACGTGTTTCTCCTGCGATCGGTATGGTACAAGGTAAGAAGGCATGTCACCACCCCCCACCGCCGAATGGAGAACGCCCCTTCCGGGGCGTTCATTGGAGGTCGCGTGCGGATTCGAACCGCAGTAGCAGCTTTTGCAGAGCTGTGCCTAGCCCCTCGGCCACGCGACCCTTGGGGTCCGCGAAGATAGGTGGTTCCACCCGCATGCAAGGCGATCACCCCTCGGCCGTGTACACCACCTGCTCCACGTCCCCTTGGATCGGCGGACGCTGTTTCGCGACCCGCACATGCCAGTGGTACTCCGGCCTCCAGGCTGTCTTGAATCTAGCCAAGAGGCGGGTGGTCACATGCTCGATCAAACGACTACGGATGGCCATTTCCTCCCGTACGATGGCCGCCACAACGCCATAATCTACTGTCGACCCCAAGTTATCCATCCGTTCCGCCTCGCTGAAGTCACCTTCAACTCGCACATCGATCACGTAATCCCCCCCGATGATCGACTCCTCCTCGAGGCAGCCATGGTAAGCGAAGACCTTGATACCGATGACCTCGATCACACCCATGCCGCGCAGTGGTCTAGACCAGCCCGTAGCCGTGCGATCACCTCATCCTTGCCAAGTAGGGCGCTCACATCGAACATGCCAGGTCCTTGCATCCGACCGGCGACGAAGAGCCGGTAAATGGGCATCACCTGTCCCACCTTCATGCCCTTCTGCTGCAATACACCAGCAAAGGTGGGTTCCAGGTCGGACACCTCAAAGGAGGAAAGTCCGGCAAGTGCCTCGATATATGCTTCCAACACCGGAGCCAGCTCGGGTTTCCAGCGTTTGCGCAGCTCCTCCTCCGCGGCAGCGTTGCCCTTGAACGGCGAACCCGGCACGACGAGATACTCGCCCTCCAACATATCGTTCACGAAGGTGGCACGCTCCTTCAGCAAGGTCGCCGCGTGGGTGGCTTTGTCCGAAGTGGTCTCTATTCCACGTGCCTTTAACAGCTCCACCAACTGCGCTCCGAGCTCGGTATCGGGCCGTGCGCGCAGGTATTGCTGGTTGAACCACTTGGTCTTCTCAGGATCGAACTTCGCTCCGCCCTTGTGCACACGGCCCAGGTCGAAGAGCTCCGTCAATTCGCCCAGGCTCATGATCTCCTGGTCTGTTCCCGGGTTCCAGCCAAGCAGCGCGAGCATGTTGATGAAGGCCTCGGGGTAGTATCCCCTCTCCCGGTAGCCACTGCTTTTCTCCTTGCTCACCGGGTCGATCCAATCCAGCGCGAACACAGGGAAGCCGAGCCGGTCACCGTCGCGCTTGCTCAATTTACCGTTACCGTCAGGCTTCAGGATCAGCGGCAGGTGTGCGAAAGCGGGACGCTCCCAACCAAAGGCCTCATAGATCAGCACATGAAGGGGCGCACTGGGTAGCCACTCCTCCCCGCGGATCACATGAGTGATCCGCATCAGGTGGTCGTCGACGATGTTCGCCAGATGATACGTAGGCATGCCATCGCTTTTGAACAACACCTTGTCATCGATGTTGGCACTGTGGACTACCACCCATCCCCGAATGATGTCCTCAAAACGTACCTCGGAGTGTCGTGGCACTTTGAGTCGAACGACGAACTGATCACCCCTGTCCAAACGATCCCTGACCTCATCGGCGCTCAAGGTGAGGGAGTTCTTCATATGCTCCCGGGTCACCGCGTTGTAAGCGGGGGCCGCTACGCCGGCCGCCTGTAATCGCGCTCGCATCGCCTCGAGCTCCTCGGGCGTATCGAAGGCATAGTAGGCCTTGTCCTTGGCGATGAGCTCCTCGGCGTAGGCCTTGTACAGGTGCTGCCGGTCGCTCTGGCGATAGGGGCCATCGCCCCCCCCCACCCACGGGCTTTCATCGGGCACCAATCCGCACCAGGCAAGGCTTTCCCGGATGTAGTCCTCCGCACCGGGCACGTAGCGTGTGCGATCGGTGTCTTCGATACGAAGCAGGAATTGCCCGCCGTGCTTGCGGGCGAAGAGGTAGTTGTACAGCGCGGTGCGCACCCCACCCATGTGCAGAGGACCGGTGGGACTTGGCGCGAATCGGACACGAACGGACATGGACAAGGGAAGCTCGCGGAACCCTATGGATACGCCCATAAGGAACGTCGGTGATCAGAAGTGCGAAGGTAACCGGGACCAAGCGTCCCCTGGATCAGATCTGAACACCCTTCACCAGTAACCGCTGCCAGGAGGTGTTCTTACGGAGATAGGTCTTCACGTAAGGACAGTACGGTACCATCCGCATGTTCTTGGATTCCACCCAGCCCAGGACCTTTTCGGTTAGCACTGCCGCCACCTCCGAACCCTCAACGGCCGGTGGTACCTGAACCTGGGTCAGGAAGATCCGGTCCGGCGTGCGGTCGTACTCCATCCGCACCCGATGGCCATCCACTACCATCACGAATTGGCGCGACTCCTCTTCGTCGATCAGCTGGAGTTCGTTCAAGTCAGCTGTGGGGGGTGCGGTCTTTCTGGCCATGGTTCAGGCCGCGAATTTACGGCTTCTCACCGACTTCGCTGGACCTGGCCGGGCAACGTGGTCCTCAGAAGTTCAGGGTGGCGGCCAGGAAGGGCATGCCTACGGCCGTCACCTTCGTGCTGAACTCCTTGTCGTATGCCAGGCCCACATCAATGGCCAACGCCTCTCCCAGGATGCGCACGCCAGCCGCATGAGCGCTGAAGCCGCGGTCGGGATCACTGAATATCCAGTGCTCCGTGACCAACATGACGTTGGCAAGGACGCGCGCCGCTCCACCGATGTTGAGAACAGGGCCGCGACCGGTCTCCTGACCATCATGCGTCAGACCGCCCGACACGGTGAGTTGGTAGTCCTTGGACCCCACCGTGAACATGGCCATGGCCGTGAAGAAGCCGCTGGATACCGGGGTACCTTCGGGTACCGGCGCGCCCACAGGAACCCGTGCGTTCAGATAAGTGAGCGAGGCGCCGAGGTGGAACAGGTCCGAGGTCGAACCGCACACCTGTATCCTTCCCGTGTAGACCGGACCCCCTTCCCGTGCCCGGATCAGCGAGATCAGATCAAGCGAGCCGGAAGCGGAAAGGTTCTCCGTAAGCCCGTATGCGACCGTGTTCAAGGACACCATGGTGTTCTTGTAGTACCCGGTCTGCTTGCGCAAGGGAATGGCGGAGAGCGTGACGAAGTAGTGGGAACCGTAAGTGTTGTTGGTGCGCTTCACGCGCAAGGTGGATCGCTTTCCGGCAACCCCCAGGCCGTATGGCGCCTCAACGATACCCGGCCCGTTCGCTGCGACATCCAGGACCAGGAGCGGCACGAGCACGGTCAGTTGAAGGATCCTCAGTAGCTCAATGCCCATGATAGCGCCGCGGTAGCCGAAGATAGACGAGTGGGACGTATGCACGGATGCCTTGACGCGCATTGATGCCCGAACGATCGAACCACTCCACCCAAGACCGTGTACCGATACGACACCCCCCCGGGGCTTGCCGTAGATTTGTTCGAACATCCACGGCAGCAAGGCCGTTCCGGGTGTGGATCATGCGGGAAAGCCAGGATCTGATCGTCAAACTGGACGCCTTCGTCCGGAAGTATTACAAGGACCGGGTGATCCGAGGTCTGCTGTTCAGCGTCGGTCTGCTGGTGGCATTCTACCTGACAGCAGCCCTGCTCGAATATGTGGGTCACTTCGGCACCACGACGCGCACATTGCTGTTCTGGGGCACGATCCTGGCCGCCACCCTTGTCATCCTTCGCTTCATCGCGATCCCCTTGCTCAAGCTGTTCCGATTGGGCGAAGTGATCAGCCACGAGGAAGCCGCCCGCATCATCGGTACGCACTTCGCCGAGGTGAAGGACAAGTTGCTGAACACCTTGCAGCTACGGCATATGGCGGATACCACCCCGGAACAACGGGCCCTTATCACAGCCGCCATCGATCAGCGCAGCCGGGAGCTGGGACCCGTGGCCTTCGTCAACGCCATCGACCTTCGGCGCAACACCCGTTACCTGCGCTACGCATTACCCCCGCTAGCCGTGCTGCTGGTGTTGCTCTTCGCCGCACCAAGCCTGATCACTGGTCCCACCGAACGGCTCATCGCGCACGGCAGCGAATTCATCCCCGACGCCCCCTTCCGATTCGTCCTGGTGAACGACAGCCTGGATGTGCCGGAGGATCAGGACTTCGAGGTGGTGGTGGCCATTGAAGGCCAGGCCATCCCCCAACAGGCGGAGCTGGAGATTGGTGAACAACGCATACCGATGGTGAAGAAGGATGCGACACGGTTCACACACCGATTCCGGAACGTGCAAGAAGCCATCACCTTCCGGTTCTCGGCCGAGGGCTACCGCTCGGAGAGCCACACCCTGCGCACCATCCCCGACCCGCTGCTGCTCGACTTCGGCCTGCACCTGGACTTTCCGGCCTACCTGGGACGGGCCCCAGAGGACGTGAACAATACGGGAGATATCACCGTCCCCGCCGGGACCCGGATCACCTGGGAGGTGAACGCGCGAAGTGCCGATGCCATGGACCTTGCCTTCGACGATACCACCCTCGTGCTCGCACCGACGGCCACCACAGCAAGCCACGGCCGGTTCCGCGCTTCGCGCCGGTTATTGCAGAGCCACACCTACCGGATGCGGCCGCGCCATGGCGCCAGAGCGGCCCGCGACCCCCTGCAATATCGCGTCGAGGTCATTCCCGACCTCTACCCGACGATCCAGGTCGACACACGCACCGACAGCACCGCGCTCAAGCGCCTGTTCTACCGGGGCGTCATCGCCGATGACCATGGATTCAAGCGCCTGCGATTCCACTACCGTTTCGTTACCGGCGGTGATAGCGTACCCGTCGATCTGCGCTCCGGCGTCACGGACCTCCCCTTCGATCCGAAGAACAACCGACAGGAGTTCTTCCATAGCTGGGATGTCTACGGATTCACCATCAACCCAGGCGACCGGATCGAGCACTGGTTCGAAGTATGGGATAACGATGGCGTGAGCGGCAGCAAGAGCGCGCGCTCCACGCCACAGGTCTTCGCCGCACCCACCCTGAGGGAGCTGGCCGAGAAGGAGGAACAACAGAGCGAAACGATCAAGAGCGGCCTGAAGGAACGGATCAAGGAGGCACAGGACCTTCAGAAGGAGTTGGACAAGCTCCGCCGCGATCTGCTGGAGAAGAAGGAGATGAACTGGCAGGACAAGCAGAAGCTGGAGAACGTGATGCAGCGCCAGCAACAACTCCAAGAAGCGATCGAGAAGAGCGCCGAACAACTGCGGGAATCCCAGCAGCTGCAGCAGGAGTTCAGGCCGGAGGATCAGCGGCTCCTCGAGAAGCAACAGCAGGTGCAGGAGCTCTTCGAGAACGTACTGAGCGAGGAAATGAAGGAGCTGTACCGGCAGGTGCAGGAGCTGATGGAGAAGCTGGACAAGGACAAGTTGCAGGAACAGCTTCAGGAGATGAAGATGGACCAGGAGGACATCGAGAAGGAACTGGACCGGGCGCTCGAGACCTTCAAACGCATGGAGGTGGAACAGAAGGCCGAGGACATCGCCAGGCAATTGGAAGAGCTGGCCGACAAGCAGGAGGAGCTGGCACAGGACACCGAGGCGGGCAAGACCGATCAGGAGAAGTTGAAAGAGCGCCAGGAGGAATTGAACAAGGAGATGCAGGACCTCTCCCAGCAATTGGATGAGTTGGAGAAGAAGAACCAGGAACTCGAGTCCCCGATGGACATTCCGAAGACGGACGAACAGGAGCAGGGGATCAAGGAAGACCAGCAGCAGAGCAGTCAGGAACTCAACAAGAAGCAGAACCAGAAGGCCGGGAAGTCCCAGAAGAACGCCGCCGAGAAGATGGACCAGCTCGCCTTCCAGATGCGCAGCGGCATGCAGAGCGGCGCCCAGGAACAGCAGGAAGAGGACATGGAGGCCCTTCGCCAGCTCTTGGAGAACATCGTACAGCTCAGCTTCGACGAGGAGCGCCTGATGGGGGCGGTCACCACCACCAGCACCAAGGACCCGCGCTTCATTGAGCAGGGAAGGGAACAGCGCAAACTGCGGGACGACGCCAAGGTGATCGAGGACTCGCTCTTCGCCCTGAGCAAGCGGGTGCCGCAATTACAGAGCATCGTGAACCGGGAAATGAACGCGGTGAACGGGAACATGGACGAAGCCGTGCGCCTGCTGGGTGATGCACGTGCCAACGAGCGATCGAAACCGATGGCCGCGGACAAGCAGCAGCACGCCATGACCAGCCTGAACAACCTCGCCCTGCTGCTCGATGAGGCCCTGCAACAGATGATGGCCCAGATGATGGCGCAAGGCAAACCAGGTAGTGGCAACTGCAACAAGCCGGGTGGTTCCGGTGCGAAACCCAGTGATAGTGGGAAGATGGCCAAGATGAAGGCCAACCAGCAGGCACTACAGAAGCAGCTTGAGGAGATGCGCAAGGCCATGCAGGAAGGGAAGAAGCCCGGGGAGAAGCCCGGCGAGAAAAACCCGGGTAGCATGGGCATGCCGGGCATGAGCCAGCAGCTTGCCCAGATGGCCGCGCAACAGGCAGCCATCCGCAAGGAGATGCAACGGCTGGCGCAGGAGCTTAACAAGGATGGCAGCGGCGCTGGAAATCCACTGAACAAGCTGGCCGAGCAGATGGAGCAGAACGAAAAGGACATCGTGAACAAGAACATCACGCCCGAGACCATGCGCCGCCAGCAGGAGATCATGACACGCCTGCTCGAGCACGAGAAGGCGGAACGGGAACGGGAGCTTGATCAGCAACGGACAAGCAACGAGGGAAAGGACCTGCCGGCAGCTGACCCCGCACGGTATTTCGACTACCAGCGTCGGAAAGCGCGGGAGGCCGAACTGTTACGAACAGTCCCACCGGGATTGAAGCCCTACTATCGCGATCGCGTCAATGCCTATTTCGGTACTTTTGACCGACCCTGAACGCCATGGCCGCTTTGATCGAAGAGCTGGAATTCACCCAACGGATCGACTTCCCGGCGAAGGCCGAGAACATCGCCCTCGCCGAGAAGCTGATCGATGAAGCCTGCACCAAGCACAAGGTGCACGAAAGCCACTACGGCAATATCCTCATCGCCCTCACCGAGGCCGTGAACAACGCCATCCACCACGGCAACGCATTGGACCCGTCGCGATCCGTCACAGTGGGATACGAGGTCAAGGATGACCGCATCATCTTCATGGTGCAGGACCAGGGACCCGGCTTCGACTACGAGCACCTCCCCGACCCCACCGACCCGCAGAACATCGAGAAGCCCCACGGTCGTGGAGTATTCCTTATGCGGGCGCTCGCGGACAGTGTCGAGTTCAGCGACAATGGGGCCACAGTGGCGATGGCCTTCAGCCTTCAGCCCGTTTCGGAGTGATGGCCAGCAGCGGCACCATCGGGTTCATCGTCCAGGAAGTGCCCGATGCGTTCCGTGACCGTGGCCTCCTGCGAAAGTGGTTGTACCGCGTAGCCCAGGACCACGGCACACGCATCGACGCAGTCAACTTCGTCCTGATGTCCGACGAGGGTCTGCTCTATTACAATCAGACCTTTCTCGGGCACGACGACTATACCGATGTCATCACCTTTCCGGTGGATAGCAACAACGGGGTGGCCGGGGATGTGCTCATGAGCTATGATCGGATCAAGGAGAATGCGACCTTGTTCAAAGTCGCCGCTGCTATCGAGCTTCGCCGCGTGATGGTGCATGGGTTGTTGCATCTGCTTGGCCACGCTGATAAGACCAAGGCACAGCGGGAGGCCATGCGCGGCATGGAAGAGAGGTACCTCGCCCGTTTCAAGAAGGCCTGATCGGCCCGGGTCCTATTGAACACGGACAAGGGCCACCCACAGGCGGCCCTTGCACTGATCGATATCGCAGATGATCACTTGGCCATCGGCACCTTCTCCGTGCCGCTCGGCGTCAGCAGGCCTTTCTGTTCGTCCAACTCCTTCCGGAAGCTGACGATCTGTTCCCGAGCCGTGCTGAATACGCTCTTGCTATCCGCTTCCGTGGCCTTGTTCACCAGCTCCAACTGCTCGGTGATACGAGCCTGAAGGCCCTTGAGCGTTTCGCTGGCCGCGGTGTACTTGTCATGCTCGGCACCCGAAGTGGTCGATGCAAGGTCCATAGCGCGCTTGCCAAGTTCCTGCGCTTGGCCCATCGCCCCTTTCAGTTCGCCGGAAAGCTGCCGTTTCTGATGCATGAGCCCGTCGCTCGCCGCATGGGCCTTCGTCTCCGTGGCCATTGGTTTGGTAACGCTCTCTTGAGCGAACGCGGTCGTGCAGGTGAGCAATGTCACGGCAAGGGGAAGTAGGATCTTACGCATGGTCGGTTCGGGTTCTGTTCGGTTGTGACGTTCGGTGGTCTCGAATGGTTGTTCGCGCATCCAATACCGTGCCGCCAAGATAGCACCATCTCCGAGGCGGCGGCCAGCCCACAGCTCATGCTTACTTTCGAGGCTCAACCCCGAGGCCATGCGCACAACGCTCATTCCCTTACTTCTCTTCTTCCTGCCCCTTGGCGCCTGCAGCCAGGACACCTTCACCCTGAGCAGCAGTGATCTCGGGGGGCAGGCCACCATAGAGCAGGTGTTCAACGGCTTTGGGTGCAGCGGCGCGAACAAGAGCCCCCAACTGACCTGGAAGAACGCTCCCGAGGGCACCAAGAGCTTCGCCGTGACCATGTACGACCCGGATGCCCCTACCGGCAGCGGATGGTGGCATTGGGTGGTCTTCGACATTCCCGCATCGAGCACTGAGCTTCCCAGCGGCGCGGGAACTTCCGGAATGACCGGCCTGCCCAAGGGTGCGGTGCAGAGCATGACCGACTTCGGCTCCGTAGGCTACGGAGGCCCCTGCCCCCCGCCCGGGCACGGTCCGCATCGGTACATCATCACGGTCCATGCCTTGAGCACGGAGAAGCTGGGGCTTGATGCAAGTGCCGGCGCTCCTATGGTGGGGTTCAACTTGAGCCAGCATACCCTGGCGAAGGCCAGCATCCTCTTCTATTACGGCCGCTAAGGCTTGAAGAAACGTCCGCTTCCAAGACCCGGTACCCGCCAGGTATAACAACCGGCTCCCAACCCACCCAGGTCCGCCTCCACCGCCCCGCCGGTCACGGACCATCCACCAACGAGCCTTCCGGCCGGGTCTAATAGTTGAAGGGTCCCGGTTATTGACGGATCATTCAGCCACCAATGTGCGCGCTCACCGTCCAGGCTGAAGATGACCTGCGATCGCTCGGACCGCTCATCTAAACCTACGTTCAACCGTCCACCCTGGAAGCCCACCAGCACCGGATCATGGTCACTGCTACGGAACGCGTTCGGCTGATATCGCGAGACATTGCCATCCCGATAGTCATAGGTCTCCGGCTCATCCGTGTTGATGTGCCAGACCGCAGTACCAGTGATCACCGCCTCCATGGCCGTGGTGGCGAACACGTGATCTAGCGTGCCGAACATGCTGCCGTACGTATGCGTGTAGCCCCCCTCCACGAACTGGTAATGCAGGCCCGAAGACCGCGACCGATCAATGGGGTCCTCCTGGGTATAGGCATTGAAGTCGCCCATGATCAGCTGAGCCGGGATACCGGTGGCGCTGCGCACATCGGCCCAATGATCCACCAGGGCTTCCACTTGGGACCGCCGTAGGGCATTGAAGCAGCTCTGCCCATCCCCTTGATCCATGTTCGCGCCCGAGGCTCCATCGCAAAGCTTGCTGCGCAGGTGCATCGTGCTGAAGAGGAAGCGACCACCCGTGGCGACCACTCGGAAGCCTTGGGTGAGGTGTGGTCTTTGGAAGATGCTCGTGTTCAGCGCGTACAACGTGGTGATCGGCTCCAATATCGAAGGCTTGTACAGGATAACCGTGCGTGTGCCCTGACCGAACGCATCTTCCTCCACCACCGCATAGGTCCCTGCGCCCATCACATTGTTCAGCGCGGCGACCAGGTCCTGCCAGGCGGCATCCGCGTTCTCGATCTCGCACAGAACGAGCACGTCGGCGTTCATCGCTCGGATGGCCGCCACCAACTTGGCCCGCTGCCGCCCCAGCTCTGCATTGTTGGCCGCACCCCATTCACCCAGCGTGGTGAAGTAGTTGAGGACGTTGAAGCCCGCAGCCCGCAGTGTGCCACCCACCTCCGGTACCGCTGGACGTTCGGCATGCTTGAAGACCAAGGGGGCGACAGGCTCCAGCTTGTACTCCCCGTATGAGTAGTGGATCACCCCGGTCAGGTCGATCAGGGTGGATCCATTGCGCAGGGTACCCGCGGCATCAGCCCATGGTGCCGGATCCGGCCAGGAGCTGGTCCGCGTGTCATCCAACAGGATGAAGCTACGGTCGATCACGTCCTGGGCCGCTTGCACCGCTCCGACGTTCGAGACCCCCGTTGAACTCGTTCCCCCGGGGTCGGTATCGTTCGGGTCCACTTCGTCGGTGGGTGCAAAGGTCCGATCGGGGGCCATGTACAACTCGCCATATTGGGACCAGTTGGAGTTGTCCACAACCATCAACTGGCCGGGAAAACGCACCAACATGCCTTCGTATCGCTCCCAATTCCCCGATGAGGTAATCGGTAGAACGAGGTCCGTCGGTGTCACGGTCCCGCTTCCAAGCACGGCGTGGGTCGAGTTGGTGATCTCCGTGAGGCCATTGAACTCCACCACCGTGCCAGTGACGGATAAACGTTGTCCAATGGCGACCACCGCATTCGGCGCGTACACGAAGATCCCGTTGCTCGTGTCCACACTTCCATCACAGCCCGGCTGTTCGATGCAGTAACCATTGATGGACCCACTGCCCGAGAACACGGCTGTGACGACCCCCTCTGTTGTCACCTGCTGACCTGCGAACGGGCTGGCGGCCCCGTTGCCTTGGATGGCGCAGATGGACTGTGCCCCGACCACCGTTGGGAGCAGGAGGAACGGGAGGACACGGCGGAACATCGGAATCTACGACGCTGCAAGGTAGCGCGCGGCTCGACCATCCGGTCGTTCATGCACGGGCAACACCTGCTTTGGATCCCAAAGAACCCCGTAGGATCTTTGTGCACTGGACCACGCCTCATCGGCTCGCCCGGTCACACGAACCGAAGAACTTCGCAACCAGCCACCAGGTCAACCCCCACTGAATTGATACGCTCCCCACTCCCGTTCAACGCCCCGGCGTTCGACCGCATCATGGACCAGGATCACGCATTGGCGATCGAAGCCGGAATGAACGAGCAACTTGCCGAGGTGGAGGCTATCATCGCCGAGCCGAGCCCGCCCACCTTTGACAATACCATCCTGGCCATGGAGCGCTCGGGACGCCGGTTGACCATTGCAAAGAACATATTCTTCAACCTCACCGCCAGCGCCACAAACGACACCCTTCAGCAGGTAAAGGCGGACCTCATGCCCAAGCTGACCGCTCACGAAGATGCGATCGCCATGAACGAAGGCCTCTTCCAGCGCGTGCGCACCGTTCATGCGGCTCGGGGATCCGCGGATCTCAACCCCGTCCAAGAACGCCTCGTGGAACGCTACTACGACCGTTTCGTGCGTGCTGGGGCATTGTTGGAGCCCGCTGGCAAGAAGCATCTGATGGCGTTGAACGCCGAAGAGGCAACGCTGCGCACCAGGTTCGAGGACAACGTTCTGAAAGAGCGTAGTGCTGCCGCCGTGCTCGTTGATGATCGCGCCGAGCTCTCCGGTTTGGACGAGGACGCCATCGCCGCGGCGGCTGAAGCTGCCCGCTTGAAGGGGCATGACGGAAAGTGGCTCATCGAGCTGATCAACACCACGCGTCAACCCGTCCTGGCCTCCTTGCCGGATCGCCGCTTGCGTGAGCGCATCCACAGGGCCAGCATCGGTAGGAACCGTTCGGGCACGAATGACAACCGGCCGATCATTGCACGCCTCGCCCAACTACGGGCACAGAAGGCCCGGCTCCTGGGCTTCCCGACCTGGGCCGCCTATGTGATGCACGACCAAATGGCCAGGACCCCGGAGGCAGCGGTGGCACTGCTCTCCGGTCTGGTCCCCAAGGCGGCTCGGAAAGCGATGATAGAATTGGAGAAGCTTCGCGCCATCGCCGGGGAATCACCCGCGGACAAGGAGCTCCGAGCGTGGGACTGGGCATTCTACAGCGAACAGGTGCGCAAGGCGGAGTACGACCTGGACGAAACGGCCATGAGGCCCTACCTCGAACTGGAAAATGTCCTGGTGAAGGGGGTGCTCTTCGCTGCCGAGGAACTCTACGGACTTGCGTTCAAAGAGCGGTTCGACCTGCCCATCTACCACCCGGACGTGCGGGTGTTCGAGATCTTCGACAACGATGGATCGGCCTTGGGCCTCTTCTATGGCGACTTTTACGCTCGTGACAACAAGAGCGGAGGAGCGTGGATGAGCAGCTTCGTGGATCAGAGCTTCCTGCTGGAGCAGCAGCCCGTGATCACACTGAACTGCAACTATCGGAAGCCCGTGCCCGGCCAACCCTGCCTACTTGGTCTCGATGATGTGATCACCCTCTTCCACGAGTTCGGCCACGCCTTGCACGGCATGCTCAGTGCACAGGTCTATCCGCTCTTCAGCGGCACGGCCACAAGCACTGATTTCGTGGAGTTCCCCTCACAACTGAACGAGTGCTTCGCGACGGAATCCGAGGTGCTTGCCAACTACGCCCGACACCACCGTACCGGTGAAGCCATGCCGGCCTCGCTCGTGGACAGGATGAAGCAGGCAAGAGCCTTTGACCAGGGCTACGCAACGAGTGAGTACTTGGCGGCCGCGCTGCTCGATATCGAGTGGCACTCGCTCACCGCCGACGCCGCGCTGGTCACCGATGTGGATGCCTTCGAGCAGGCGGCCCTGACCAGGTACGGATCGGACCACGAGCTCATTCCTCCGCGTTATCGCTCCACCTATTTCAGCCACATCTGGAGCGGTGGTTATGCCGCGAATTACTACGCCTACTTGTGGAGCGAGGTGTTGGATGCGGATGGCTGTTCGTGGTTCGCGGAACATGGCGGGGTCACCAGGAAGAACGGTCTCTACTTCCGCCGCACAGTGCTCTCCCAAGGCGGCAGCAAGGACGGACAACAACTCTACCGCGAATTCGCCGGGCGTGAGGCGCGACCGGAGCACTTATTGAAGCGGCGCGGCCTGATCTGACGGGGCCAACTGTTCAGGCGCGCTTGGCACGTTCGGCATCCCGAAGGCGGTGGATCATATCGCGCCATTCCTCCAGCTGACGCTCCTCCGTATCATGGCTGACGTGCGGCTCATGGTCCTCACGAACAATGAACAAGTGGTGATCATCTGTGATCACCTGTAGGAGGCCGTTGGTGGCCGTGGCGCGTTCCATGGCATTACGGTTGGTGCTGGTGGTATGGGCAAAGGGCATGCCAGCGGTCAAAGCCAGCCTCAGGCTCTGCCCAGGACCCGGTCTCTTGTAGGCTGTGGTACACCGGATCGGTCTACCTTTGCGGCGTCCATGGAACCTGCCCCGGCTCCAACGCACAATCCGCTGGAGATCAGGGATCTTCGAACAAGGTTCCACGTGGAACAAACCGCATGGAAGAGGTCTATGATGTGATCGTGGTCGGTGCCGGCCATGCCGGGAACGAGGCAGCAGCTGCAGCCGCGAACATGGGCTCCCGGGTGCTGCTCATCACCATGAACATGGGGGTGATCGGACAGATGAGTTGCAACCCCGCCATGGGCGGGGTGGCGAAGGGGCAGATCGTCCGGGAGATCGATGCACTTGGGGGTTATTCCGGGATCGTCACCGACAGGAGCACCATCCAGTTCAGGATGCTCAATCGCAGCAAAGGGCCCGCCATGTGGAGTCCCAGGGCGCAGAACGACCGCGCCCTCTTCGCCGCAGAATGGCGGCGCATGCTGGAGCAAACCCCGGGCGTGCACTTCTGGCAGGACACGGTGAACGAGCTCCTGATCGAAGAGGGTTCCATTCGCGGTGTTCGCACCGGCCTGGGCAAGACCATCCGCGCGCGCGCCGTGATCCTCACGAGCGGAACCTTCATGAACGGGCTCATGCACATTGGCGAACGCCAGTTGGGTGGTGGCCGGGCGGGAGAAGGTTCGAGCAGGGGCATCACAGAACAACTCGTCTCACTCGGTTTCGAGGCCGGACGCATGAAGACCGGAACCCCACCCCGTGTGGACGGTCGCAGCATTGACTACTCCCAGCTTGAGGAACAACCGGGCGACCTTGATCCCGGAAAATTCAGTTACTCCCCAGCCACCAGGCCCGTCGCAAAGCAACTCTCCTGCTGGATGACCTATACCAGCCCGGAAGTGCACGATATCCTCCGCACCGGATTCGACCGCAGCCCGATGTTCAATGGGCGCATACGCGGCTTGGGCCCGCGCTATTGCCCCAGCATCGAAGACAAGATCGATCGCTTTGCCGATAAGGACCGCCACCAGATCTTCGTAGAACCAGAGGGCTGGGATACCGTGGAGACCTATATCAACGGTTTCAGCACCAGCCTGCCGGAAGAAGTACAAGTGGCGGCCCTCCGCCGCATACCCGGCTTCGCCAATGCCCGCATGTTCCGTCCGGGTTACGCGGTGGAGTATGACTACTTCCCCCCGACCCAGCTCACCCATTCCTTGGAGACGAAGCTGGTGAACGGACTCTATTTCGCAGGGCAGATCAATGGAACCACGGGCTATGAGGAAGCCGCTTGCCAGGGTTTGATGGCCGGCATGAATGCACATCTGCGCATCCATCAACAGCCACCATTCATCCTTCGACGCGATGAAGCCTATATCGGGGTATTGATCGACGACCTTATCACCAAGGGTACCGAAGAGCCCTATCGCATGTTCACAAGCCGGGCTGAATTCCGGATCCTACTTCGTCAGGACAATGCGGACCTCAGGCTCACCGCTCGTTCCAACGCCATCGGATTGGCAAGTGAAGAAAGGCTCCAACGGGTCGCGCGGAAGCTGGCCCTCACGGAAGCCTTGGTGGACGCACTACGCGCTGAAAGCACCGCCCCGGACGCCGCAAATGCCGTGATCGTTCCACGTGGAACATCCCCTATCAAACAGAAGATCAAACTGTATGACCTTCTCCTTCGACCACAGCTCTCATTCGCCGACGTTGCTGAACTATCCCAGTCCATTGAGCCCATTCTTGCTACGACCGATGGGCTGCGAGCCGAAGTGATCGAGCAGGTCGAGATCAATGGCAAGTACGAGGGCTATCTTACGAAGGAGCGCGAACTGGCCGAAAAACTCACGCGCCTGGAAGATGTTCCATTGGACATCGATACCGAATATGGGCGCTTGACCTCTTTGTCGATCGAGGCTCGTCAGAAACTGGATAAGGTGAAGCCCCGGACCCTGGGCCAGGCATCGCGCATCAGCGGAGTTTCCCCTGCCGACCTGAGTGTCCTCATGGTCTATTTAGGGCGCTGACCATCCTGCTCCATTGGGGTCAGACAGCCGGTCCCAGCCACCGTATACATTGGCCGGACATTATTCCTAGGTGTCCTGCACCCACGGGCCATGATCGTTCCACGTGGAACATCGGGTCATCAACAACTATTCAACAATCCCTGTTCACGATCGTTGGCCACTGCTCCAATGCTTTCTAGGTCTTGATCGATTCCGATCACCAAGTGACTTCTGCATCGACCCCAATCCAGTCCAGAAAGGTTCTTCCAACCATTCAGTTCAATTGATTCCTAGACCTTCGTTCTGGTTGATTGGAATGTCACCCGTGGCGGTCCACACCCCCCGCCCATCCGGGCTCGCACATCCCTTCTTATCGGGTTGCATCCGACCTCAACCCTGCTGAACTTTCTCGTCTTCGCTACCACGGATCGGCGCGCTCCTCGATCCAAGATGCGCGAGCTAGCCAGCTCAGCTCCGAACTAGCATGGGTAGCAACCACACCACCTGCCCACACCATCATCCATCTTTGTTCTGAAAGTGTACAACCGCCACTAGAATCCATCTCAAAACAGTTATTGGAAGCGAGCCGTATGGACCTTTCGCCCCCCTAGGCGCGAAACCGGCGCATAGCTGGGTGTTCTGCATGGGCTGAGCGACGCGGGACAGCCTAAAGCGTCGTCGGCGTAGCCCGAGAGATCATTTGGGGATGCCTCCGAGCCTCACGGAACCTCCGATGGCCTTGGTCATGCCATCTCGACCTTCCCATCAAACGCCACAGACCACCAAAGGCTCCAGAAGGGGCAAGAACTGCTCAGAGAGCCACGTTGAACCCTCTAACAAGGGTGAACTCCGACCGTGCCGAGATCGCCTCTTACCGGGCATTTCTATGTTTCATACTATTTGATTGATTATCAGTCGATTATACCCACTGGATAGAGGTCCCTCATGCTAACCTGCCCAAAGGGCGTTGACCCGCTCTGGATCCGAGCTCGTGCCCATCGTACTTTTGCGGCCCGAAAGACCAACCATGAGCTCAACCTTGAACGCCCCCGGCCGGATCGCAGAAGTCCTGAAGAACATTGGAGTCGGTGAGGAGAACAGCGGTGTCTCCACCGGAACCACCTGGTTGAAAGGGGAGGGGGCCGTGCTCAGCAGTTATAGCCCGGTGGATGGCGCCTTGATCGGCACCGTGCGAAGCGCCTCTGCAGCGGAATACGAGAAGGCCATCACCGCCGCGGAAAAGGCCTTTGTCGAGTGGCGCCATTGGCCGGCACCCAAACGCGGCGAAGTGGTGCGCCAGCTGGGCGAGGCGCTTCGGGAGCACAAGGAGGACCTGGGCAAGTTGGTGAGCTATGAAATGGGAAAGAGCTACCAGGAAGGACTTGGCGAGGTGCAGGAGATGATCGACATCTGCGACTTCGCGGTCGGTCTTTCCCGCCAGTTGCACGGCCTCACCATGCACAGCGAACGTCCGGAGCACCGAATGTATGAGCAATGGCACCCGGTAGGCCCGGTGGGCATCATCACCGCATTCAACTTCCCTGTCGCGGTGTGGAGCTGGAACACAGCTCTCGCGTGGGTATGTGGCGATGTTTGTCTGTGGAAACCCAGCGAGAAGGTGCCACTCTGCAGCATCGCCTGCCAGCACATCACTGCAGAGGTCTTCAAGCGCAACGGCGTCCCCGAGGGAGTGAGCGTCCTGCTAAATGGTGGTCGCGAGATCGGTGAACTGATGAGCGCGGACCCACGGATACCGCTGGTCAGTGCCACTGGAAGTACCCGCATGGGAAAGGCCGTCTCGGCCGCTGTGGGGCAGCGTCTCGGCCGCTCCCTGCTAGAGCTTGGGGGGAACAACGCCATCATCATCAGCGACAAGGCCGACCTGGATATGTCCTTGATCGGCTGCGTGTTCGGTGCGGTGGGCACTGCTGGCCAACGATGCACTTCCACCCGTAGACTGATCATACACGACAAGGTCTACGATGCCTTCGCCGCAAAGCTCAGCAAGGCCTATGGCCAGCTCCGCATCGGCGACCCTCTCGATGAGCAGAACCACGTTGGTCCGTTGATCGATGCTGCGGCGGTAGCCATGTACCAACAAGCCCTGTTGGCGGCCGTGGAACAAGGAGGGCGCGTCCTGGTGGAAGGTGGTGTCTTGACCGGCCCCAACTACGAGAGTGGCTGCTATGTGCGCCCAGCTATCGTGGAGGCCACTCCGGACATGGCCATCGTGCAGGAGGAGACCTTCGCACCCATCCTTTACCTGCTGCGCTATGGCGGTGACATCAACGAAGCGATCGCCATTCAGAACGGTGTGAAACAAGGCCTGAGCAGCTCTATCATGACACTTGACCTGCGGGAAGCCGAGCGCTTCCTGAGCGCTTCCGGCAGTGATTGCGGCATAGCCAACGTGAATATCGGAACGAGCGGCGCCGAGATCGGTGGTGCATTTGGGGGCGAGAAGGAGACCGGTGGTGGACGGGAGAGCGGTAGCGACGCTTGGAAGGTATACATGCGTCGCCAGACCAATACCATCAACTACGGCAGTAAACTCCCACTCGCACAGGGCATCAAGTTCGATCTCTAGGGTCGTTTCTTCAGTGAATTTGCTTATCAGCCCTTCTGGGCCGGAATGAGCCGGATATATTCGCCGGGCATCATGTTACCTCGTTCCGTCACAGCGTGCTTGCTCCTGATCCTATCTGGATGTGCGCAGCGCCCCAGCCGGGAGATCATCCCACGGACCGGGGTCTGGCGCATGGAGATGGACCTGGAGGGAGCGGTGCTGCCTTTCCAGTTCCAGCTTCAGCGTCCAGGAGATTCGACCTGGACTGCACTGATCCAGAACGCTTCCGAGTCCATCGTTGTGAAGGACATCGAGCTGCACCATGATACGTTCGTCATGCGCATGCCGCTCTTCGATTCCGAGTTCCGCGGCTTGTTGCTCAGCGATAGCCTGATCGAGGGTGAATGGCACAACCACCTCAAGGGCCCGGATCACCGCATCCGTTTCATCGCACGCGCCGGTCAGACTCATCGATTCGCGGGTCCTTCCAACGGAAGCGGGCGTTTCGCAGGGACCTGGGAAGCCCATTTTAGTCCCGGTACCGCTGATGCGTACAACGCGATCGGGATCTTCGAACAGGGACCTGATGGCCGGGCCATCGGCACCTTTGTCACCGAGACAGGTGATTACCGCTTCCTCGAGGGTTCCGTGCACGAGGACTCACTGTGGCTGTCCTCCTTTGATGGATCCCATGCTTTCCTGTTCAGTGCCAGACTTCGCGGCGACAGCATCGAAGGACAATTCCGAAGTGGGACACATTGGCAGGAGCCCTGGATCGGAATCCGGAATCCGAGCTACGAACTTCGGAACCCCGATTCGTTGACCTTCCTCAAGGAAGGCTATGACATGGCCGATTTCACCTTTCCGGACCTGGACGGTAACGATGTATCACCCCATGATCCACGCTTCAGGAACAAGGTCCTGATGTTACAGGTCATGGGCAGCTGGTGCCCGAACTGCGTGGATGAGACCATCCTCCTAAAGGACCTGCATGAAGAGTACGCGGCACGAGGGCTGGATGTGATCGCCATTGCCTTCGAGAAGTACATGGATGATTCCAAGGCCATTCAGGCCCTCAGGCGATTCAAGACCACCCTTGGCATCCCCTATACCATCGTCTATGCCGGAATGGCCTCGAAGGAGCAGGCTGCGGCCAAGCTGCCCTTCCTGGACCATATCATGAGCTATCCCACCTGCATTTTCGTGGACCGGTCCGGGAAGGTCCGCCGGATCCGCACGGGTTTTAATGGACCCAGCACCGGAAAGCACTTCGAGGCCTACAAGCGCAACCTGCGTCACTTCGTGGAGCAGTTGCTGGGCGAAGCGGCCGCCGATACTATTTGACCCTACGGCTTCAGGGGCTTATCCACCTGGATGCGTTCATCCTGGTTGGCCAGGATCCATGCAACATGGAAGGCCAGCAGGGTGCGCTGATGCAATAGGTCCGGATCGATCTTCTCCACATCATCACCTGGCTGGTGATAATCCTCGTGCACCCCACTGAAGAAGAACACGCTCGGTACACCCTTGCGGGCGAAGTTGTAGTGGTCACTTCGGTAATAGAAGCGGTTCGGGTCATCCTCGGCGTTGTAAGTGTAATCCAGTACAAGTTGTGTATAGACCTCGTTCGCGTGCTCATTCACCACATGTAGCGCGGAGCTCAGCCGGTCGCTGCCGATCACATAGATGTAGGGCGCCGATGTGGCATGGGCACTATCCCTTCGTCCGATCATGTCGATATTGATGTCCGCCACCGTGTTCTCCAGGGGGAATACCGGATGGTCGCTGTAATACCGCGAGCCTAGCAGGCCCTTCTCCTCGCCACTAACTGGCATGACCAGAACGCTGCGACGCGGACCATGGCCGGCCGCCTTGGCCTGTGCGAAGGCATTTGCTATCCCGATCATGGCCACCGTGCCCGTACCATCATCATCCGCACCATTGTACACCACGCCTTCCTTCACACCAACATGGTCGTAATGGGCGGTCAATATCACGACCTCATCCTTCTTGTCCGTCCCCTCGATGAAGGCCAGTACGTTCTCCGCCGTCAGGCGCTGTTCCGCACGCTGCACCCACAGGTCGAAGGAAACAGGCACGGAACTTACCTTCTTCCTACGACCCAGCTTGTTCATGGTGTTCCGACCCAGGAGTCCATCCATCACCGTCCGATCCAACAGGATCAGTTGTACTCCTTGGTTCGAAGAGGTCCGCGGCTCCTGGTCCGCCAATCGCATCTGCGAGCCGCTCAGGTGGAAATGCCCGATCAGCTGCGGAAGCCCTTCCATGCCCACGAGCACGGTCCCTACACCTGCGGTCTGCAATTGCTCCACCCGGGTACGCACAGCTCCCAATGCCCCCAAGCCATCACCGAACTGCCCCGCATCCAACAGCACGATCCCCCCCTTCAATAGGGCTGCGTCCAGCTTCGCGTTCGCTGGCACATAGGTCAACTCCTCAATGGACCTGGTCTCTGTGAGCTGCTCCTGGAAGTAGAAGAGTTCCTTTCCGTACCTGAACGTGTCCGCCCCATGCGCTATGGATATCGTGCCCGAGCGACGTTCGATGACATCGAACGGTTGGAAATACCCCTCCTCGATGCTGTTCGGATCCGCTGCCTCCACCGGAGGTATGCCCGCCTCCTGGAACCGTTCCTTCAGATAGGCAGCCGCCATCTTCTGGCCCTCCTTACCCGTATCCCGCCCAAGGAAAGCGTCACTTGCGATGACACGTAAATGATCCATCATGGCTTCCTTCGTGATGGTGGATGCGAAGTGAAGAGCCACACTATCCACTTGGGCCTGAAGGGCTGAAGCCATGCACACGGCGATCAAGCTGCCGGTGCCGATTAGGAAGTGGTGTCTCATGTGGTCACCAGTTCGATCTTCTCCACTCTGCGTTGGTGACGGCCGCCTTCGAACTGACCGGCAAGGAACGAGTCAACGATCGCCATTGCCGTTCCGGTGGTGATGAATCTCGCCGGAAGTGACAATACGTTGGCATTGTTGTGCTCCCGGGCCAATCGGGCAACCTCGGGTTCCCAAGCCAGGGCCGCTCTGATGCCCTTATGGCGGTTGGCACTGATATTCACGCCGTTACCACTGCCACAAACGAGAATGCCGAAAGCCCCAGGTTCATTCAGCACTCCGAAGGCCACCGCATGAGCATAGTCCGGATAGTCCACACTATCCTTCACGTGGGTCCCCTTGTCCGTCACCTCATGCCCAAGAGCACGCAGATGATCCTTCAACTGATGCTTCAGGTCGAAGCCTGCATGGTCACTGCCGATCAAGATGTGCATGGCTGATCAGGTCTTTGCCACAAAGATACCCGCCACATGATCTGACGATCGGATCGTGGGATCCCGGGAAACAAGGTGGATATCCGGTGGTAACATTCCCACAAGGTCCGATCGGAGTTTCGTCTTAACCGAAAGCCCTGTTCCACCAAAACTTCTTCTCGATCGATCTGCACTGGTTCCTGACGATCACAGGACCGTCACCGCGTGTCATCTTTTCCACGATCAACCAGAACATCCAGCATCAACGATCGTTCATTACTGCGACCATTCCCAGGATCCTTGTGCCTCTTCCGTTTCCTGTTACACCCGGGATCGTTCATGCACGGTGCGCTAAATTTGATAACCGATCCGCGCAAGTGCTGTCGGACTTGATCATCAACAGATCCAACGGACCATACTATCATATCATCCTATTAAAGGAAAAAAGGGAATACATGAAGAGCCTGTTGATGAGGGTATTGGTGGTGATCATCCTGACGGGGTGGGGTACTGTCATGGCACAAACGGACAGTTTGCACCGATACTATCATCCGAATGGACGTGTGGCCAGCGAAGGAATGCTGCTCAATGGAAGGCCGGAAGGGCATTGGCGCACCTATTATGAGACAGGTACCATACGCAGTGAAGGCGACCGCAAGGACCTGTTGTTGGAGGGTGTGTGGAGGTTCTATGATGAGCAGGGGCGACTCGCGAACACGATCACATACATGGCGGATAAGAAGAACGGTCCGGCCATCAGGTACGATACCACGGGGGTGGTACTGGTCGAGGAGGTATTCGTGGACGACTTTCGTGAAGGAACGGTCAGGTACTACCATGCCAATGGGAAGCTGCACAAGGAGGTCCCCTTCGTGGATGGGAAGGAAGAGGGACGTGGTTATGAGTACGGCGAGGATGGTCGGATCATCGCGCTGCTTCAATATGGAGCTGGTCTTCTAAGGAAACGGGAAGACATCAACCGGATCGATGAGATGGGACTCAGGCAGGGTCCTTGGAAGGAGTTCCATGCCAGCGGAAAGGTGAAGCGGGAAGGGACCTATGTGGATGGTCAGGAACAGGGGATCTTCAAGGAATATGATCCACAAGGAGGACTGAAGGATATGGTGAAATATGACAACGGGGTCAAGGATGAGCAAGCATCACAGGCTCAGATGCTGGATATCAAACGGACATACCATCCGAACGGGAAGGTGGCAAGTATGGGCAGCTATTCCAAAGCCGGGAAGAAGGAGGGGCTTTTTAAGCAATTCAATGAGCAGGGTGAGGCCACCACGGCGAGCATCTATTCGGATGACCAGTTGATCAGCAAGGGTGCTGTGAACGACGCCGGTGCCATGGAAGGTGAATGGACCGAGTTCTACGAGACCGGGGAGAAGAGGGCATCGGGCACTTACAAGGAAGGTCGACGGGACGGCGAGTGGAGTTTCTATCATCGGAATGGTACCGTTGAACAGAAGGGCAGGTATCAGAACGGGCTGCCACAAGGGCCTTGGGTCTGGTTCCACGACAACGGTAGCAAACACCGGGAGGAACTCTATCGGAAAGGCAAGGAGGATGGTGCTTCCGTGGAGTATGACACCACCGGGTCGGTCATCGTGCAAGGCGATTATATCGATGGCCTCAAGGACGGCAAGTGGTTCTACAAGGTGGGTGATCACCAGGAGGAAGGCCGTTACAAGGATGGCCTCAAGGACGGCGAGTGGGTGCACACCTACGATAACGGGAAGAAGCACTTTGTCGGTTCCTTCGTGAACGGGGATCCCGATGGGAAGCACAAGTGGTGGTATCCGAACGGTCAATTGCGGCTCGAAGGCCGCTATCACCTGGGCGCGGAGCAGGGTGACTTCACCCACTATAATGAGCAGGGTTATCCGGTCATGGTGGTGAGATTCAAGGATGGAGCGGAGATCAAGATCGACGGTGAACGGATCCCGGCCCCGTATCGCATCGAGGAAGTGACCCCGTGAGCTATGGCCAGAAGGACCTTCTGTAAGTTCGTGCCATGCATGGCGAGCAGGTGCCTGGTATGCGATTGAGCGAACGATCGGAATTGGATCCCGCGTACGACGACCTGAGGCGCCTGTACGATCAGCTCGTCGGCCGGAACCTCGCCGGTGTGTTCCGCACCACCCTCGACGGTCGTTTCCTGGAATGCAACGATGCCATGGCCCGGATCCTGGGATTCGCCGATCGGGCAGAGCTCATGGCTCTGCCTGCCGTCAGCATCTACCCGAGCAAGGAGGCCAGGGAGGATTTCCTCGGGACTTTGATGAGGGAGAAGCAGTTGATCAATTTCGAACTCACGCTGAAGCATCGGAGCGGCCGTCCTGTCGAGGTGTTGGAGAACATCTTCCTGGACGAGCCCGAGAACGGGATGGCCACCATCCAGGGGACCTTGATCGATATCACGGCCATCAAGCAGGCGGAACTTGAACAAGCCTCGCTCACCTCGAGCTATCGGAGCCTTGTGGAGCACATGCGGGATGGGGTCATCGTGGTCAAGGAGGGTCGGGTACACTACGCGAACCCGGCAGCCCAATCGTTGACCGGCCTTCCACTGATCGGCCAGACCGTTCAAGAGCTGTTCGACCCGGATTCGGGACCATCGGTCGCCGAGCTGATCACATCGGCCGGAAAGGAGCAGCGGACCACGCCATTGATCGCCTGCCTCGCCACGGACAATACGAAGGAATTGGGCTTGTTCGCGACGGAGGCCTGGTTCGAGGGTTCTACCGCGGTGCAAGTGACCCTGCAGGACGAGCAGTCCAGGCAGAAATTGGTGAAGGAACGGCTGCGTGTGCAGATGGCCGAGGAGGTGAACCAGGTCCTGCGCATGGAGATCGAGGAGCACCGGCGGACCCAGGATGCGCTCCGCCGTTCCCGGCAGTTCGCCCGCAGCCTCGTCGAGAGTTCCCTGGACATGATCATGGCCGCTGACCCAGAGGGCCGGATCACCGAGTTCAATCCGGCGGCGCAGATGCGCTTCGGCTACGAGGCCGGGGAAGTGATCGGCATGAGCACGAACATGCTCTATGTGGACCCCACGGAATACGCGCGGATCCAACATGAACTCAACACCTATGGCGCGTTCACAGGGGAGATCCGGAATGTCACCAAGGACGGGGAGGTCTTCAGTTGTTTCCTTGCCGCATCGCGTCTATTCGACGAGGACGGTCAGTTCCTCGGGGCCATGGGTGTTTCAAGGGATATCACCCGGATGAAACGCGACAGGGAGGCCCTACAGGCCAGCGAGGAGCGCTATCGCGACCTGTTCGAGAACGCCACCGACCTGATTCAGAGCGTGGATCCGGGTGGCCGGCTGGACTATGTGAACAAGGCCTGGAAGAGTGCCCTTGGCTATGATAACGACTCCGAGATCGCGAAGCTCACCCTCAGGGACATCGTCCATCCGGATCACCTAGGGACCTACCTGGACCGGCATGCCAGGGTGGTGGCAGGTGAACAGGTGGACCGGCTGCGGACAGTGTTCATCGGCAAGGATGGGCAGGAGGTGCACGTGGAGGGCACCACCAATCTGCGCAGCGTGGAAGGCAGACCAGTGGCCACGCGCAGCATCTTCACGGACCTCACCCACGTGCACGCAGCACAGGCCAAGGCGGAAGCACACGAGGCCAAGTTGCGCGCTTTGTTCGAGAGCAGTGAACACATGTTCTGGACGGTGGACCCACATATCAAGCTCACGTCCTACAACAAGGGATACGGAGACATGATCGAACGACTGCATGGCCAACGGCCCGAGATCAATCTCGATCCGGAGCGCCCGCGGGCCCTGTTCGCCTCACCCGATCATCACGGTTTCTGGGAGAAGAAGTACGAGCAGGCGTTCTCGGGAAAGCAAATGCGTTTCGAGACCGAACTGACGGACCAGCAGGGCCGAAGGGTCTGCAACGAGATCTTCCTGAGCCCGGTCTTCGGTGCGGATGGACGCGTGACAGAGGTGTTCGGAGTGGGACACGAGATCACGGAGCAAAAGAAGGCCGAGGACCTCGTGCGCCATCAGGCCGCACGCATCAAGGCCATTTTCGAGAATGCGGCCAACGTCATGATCTGGACATTGGACAAGGACTTCCGCATCACCTCCTTCAACGAGCACTTTCAAGAAACGACCGAGCGTAGGTTGGGCATCCGTTTCGAGGAGGGCGACGATTTCATCGGTACGATGCGTGAACGTGTGGCAAATGGCGCAGCCGAGCCGGCCATCGCTCAGTTCAAAGCCGCCAGGAAGGGTGGTCCCCAACAGTTCGAAGTGGAACTGCAGGGTGACGAGGGGCGCTCCCTGTGGGTGGAGTGCTTCCTGAACCCTATCGAGGGTGACAAGGGAGTGAAGGAGATCTCCTGCATGGCCTATGGCATAACCGATCGCAAAGAGGCGGAGCTCAAGCTCCGCCAGAGCCTGAACGAGAAAGAGGTCCTGTTGAAGGAGGTCCATCATCGCGTGAAGAACAACCTTCAGGTGATCAGCAGCATCCTTAGTCTTCAGACGGCGCATGTCGATGGCGATGCCCGGATCCTGGAACTCTTACGCGTGAGCCGCGACCGTATCCGGAGCATGTCCTTCATCCACGAGAGCCTGTACCAGAACAAGGACTTCAGCTCCATCGACCTGGCGACCTACATCGACGGTCTGAGCCGTAATCTGGTGATGAGCTACAGCCTCACCGGCAACGTCGCCCTGGAAAGGGACCTGAAGCGGGTGGAGCTGGTGCTGGATCAGGCCATTCCTTGTGGACTGATCCTCAACGAGCTCATCAGCAACGCCTTCAAGCATGCCTATCCGGATGGCCGGAGCGGTACGGTAAGGATCGGATTGAACCTAATTGATGACATGGTGTCCATATCCGTGGCTGACGACGGGGTGGGCCTGCCAGAAGGCTTCAGCACCAAGAACGATGGCAATCTGGGCTTGGAGCTGGTGCGTACCCTGGTCGGTCAGCTGGACGGCAAGCTCGAGGTGAAGGCTGGCGCTGGAGTGGCGTATTTGCTTACTTTTGAACGTTATCGATAGGAACATGGCGCAGACGAATGTCCTCGTGGTCGAGGACGAGAGCATCGTTAGCAAGGATATCCAGCACAGTTTGAAGAAGCTGGGCTACAACGTGGTCGGTGCCGCCAACAATGGTGAGGCCGCGGTTAGTCTTGCACTGGAGCACCACCCGGATATCATCCTCATGGACATCATGCTCAAAGGCGAGATGAACGGGATCGAGGCTGCTGACGCCATCCGGAAGGAGACGAACATCCCGGTGATCTTCCTCACCGCCTATGCCGATGAGAGCACGCTCGCAAAGGCCAAGGTGACCCAGCCATACGGCTACATCATCAAGCCCTTCAAGGAGATCGACATCCACACGTCGATCGAGATGGCATTGTACAAGCACAAGAAGGAGACGGAGGTATTGAAGGAGCGCGATCTATTGTACAGCCTGGTCGAGAACAAGGAGGCGAGTGGCGGTCGCGACATCATGTTCGTGAAGAGCAACAGCCGCCTGGTCAAGCTCAAGACCAGCGACATCTACTTCATCGAGGCACTGAAGGATTATGTCGTGATCAACACGTTGAACACCCGCTACACGGTGCATAGCACGATGAAGGACATCGAGGCGAAACTACCGGAGGCGGAATTCATACGCGTGCACCGCAGCTTCATCGTACGCCTCGACAAGATCGTGGCCATCGAGCAGCCGAACCTGATCCTGGAGAACGATAAGAAGGTGATCCCCATCGGCGGTAGCTACAAGGATGACCTGGCCAAGCGGCTGAACCTCGTCTAGCGCCGCTTCTTCCCCTTTTTCGGCCTGGGCGCCGGTTTGGGTCTTCTGCCTTTGGTGGATGCTTTGCGCGGGGCTATTGAACCACGCTGGAACTTTCCGGAGGTGGTGACCGGTGCCGACGATCCACCGACCAGGCTGAAGTCCACCACACGGCGGTCCATGTCCACCGCCTTGATCATGACCTCGACCTCATCGCCCAGGCGGAACTTGCGGCCCGTGCGCTGCCCCACCACCATGTACCGTTCCTTATCGAAGCGGAACACGTCGCCTGGGATGTCGCGCAGGCCGATAAGTCCTTCACACTTGTTCTCCCTCAGCTCCACATACACGCCCCAGGAGGTGAGACCGCTCACGATGCCCTCGAAGGACTGGCCGATGCGTGCGAGCATGTATTCCGCCTGTTTGTAGCGGATGCTGGCGCGTTCTGCGTCGCTCGCTTGCTTCTCCATCCGCGAGCTGTGCGCACAGCTCAGTTCGAGTTCGTCCCGATCCAGTGGATCGCCGCCCGCCAGATAATGTGCCATGGCCCGGTGCACGAGCAGGTCGGGATAGCGTCGGATGGGGGAGGTGAAGTGCGTGTAATGCTCGAAGGCCAGGCCGTAATGTCCGATGTTCTCGGTGCTGTAGATCGCCTTGGCCATGCTCCGGATGGCGACCTGCTTGATGATGTTCTCCTCTTCGGTGCCTCTCACGTCCTTCAAAAGGTCGTTCATCGCCTGCGGGAGTTCGTTCATATCTGCATGTCGCAGCGTATGTCCGAAGCTCTTGGCGAGCGCGCGCAGTTGATCGATCTTCTCCGGGTCCGGTTGATCGTGGATGCGGTACACGAAGGGGCGGGTGCGTTGATGCCGGCCTTCCTTGCCGGCCGGATGCCTGTTCACCCAGGTGGCCACGCGTTTGTTGGCCAGGAGCATGAACTCCTCGATGAGCCAGTTGGCCGGTCCCATGACCTTCTCATACACGCCGAGCGGCTTTCCATCCTTGTCGAGCTTGAACTTCACCTCGTTGCCCCCGATCTCCAATGCGCCGTTCGCGATGCGCTCCCTGCGCAGGACCTGTGCGAGGCGGTGGAGGAGGAGGACCTCCTCCCGGTAGGCCCCTTCTCCCTTCCCGTCAATGATGGCCTGCGCTTCCTGGTAGGAGAAGCGGCGGCGAGAACGCATCACCGTTCGACCGAACCACTCCTGCTTGATCCGCGCCTGGTCATCGAGTTCGAAGATGGCGCTGAAGCTCAGCTTGTCGGTGTCCGCATGCAGGGAGCACAGGTCGTTGCTCAATTTCTCAGGGAGCATGGGCACCACGCGGTCAACGAGGTATACGCTGGTGGCGCGGCTGGCGGCCTCCATGTCCAGCACGCTGCCGGGGGTCACATAATGGCTAACGTCGGCGATATGCACGCCGATCTCCCAGTGCCCGTTGTCCAGTTGGCGCACGCTCAACGCATCATCAAGGTCCTTCGCATCGTCCGGGTCAATGGTGATCGTCGCCACCGTCCGCATGTCGCGCCGCCGGGCTACTTCGGCATCGGTTGAGCCGTTCCGTATCTCTTCCGCCGCCCTGAGCACACTTTCCGGGAACTCCAGCGGCAGGCCGAATTCCGCGAGGATGGCGTGCATCTCCACGTTGTGCACACCGGCTTTCCCCAACACGCGCAACACCTTTCCCCGGGGTTCGTCCCGGGCGTCCTTCCATTCACCCAGTTCGATGATGGCCTTGTCACCCTCCTTCGCCCCGTTCACTTCGGTGGCCGGGATCACGAAGGGACGCTGCACGCGTTGATCATCGGCCACCAGGATCATGCGACCCTGGTGCTTATGCACGGTACCAACGAATTCCAGCCGTCGCCTTTTCAGGACCTTCAGGACCCGGCCTTCCAGCCGAGACCCTCGTCCACTGACCAGTTTGATGGCCACCGTATCACCATGCAGGGCGGTGCCAATGTCCCGCTGTTGCACATACACATCATCCTCACCGGGTCCGAGCCGGACATAGCCCGCGCCACTCGTGATGATGTCGATGGTGCCTTCGGCCGTGTCCTTTCCTCCGGTCACCGTGTAACGGCCCTTTTTGCCGCTTTCGATGCGTCCCTCGTCCAGAAGGGCGTCGATGGCATCGAACACCCGGTATCGTTGGCTTTTGTCCCTGATACCCAGCTGTAAGGCGAGCTGCTGACTGGTGATCCCGGCATGACCCGCCGACCGGATGGCGGCAAGGACCTGTTGGTGAAAAGGGTCGGAGGAGATGGGGCGTCGGCTCAAGATGGGGTTGGGGGTCGGGCTTGGGCCGACGGCCGAAAGTTAGCCGCAGCCGCTGTTGGTATCCCGTTGATACTCATGTGGAGAACGGACCCACCAACAGGTGTTGATAACCACCGGAAGTTCACTACATTTGCAGCCCTTTTGGGAGGTCCGTCATGCAGGAAAGCGCCAAGATCTTCAGTGGTACCGCCACCCGGTACCTGGCCGAGAAGATCGCCGCCAGCAATGGCGAGCGCCTGGGAGAGGTAACGGTCAGTCGTTTCAGCGACGGGGAGTTCCAGCCCAGTTTCGAGGAGACCGTGCGTGGCCAGCTCGTTTTCGTGGTTCAGAGCACCTTCCCGCCGAGCGACAACCTGTTCGAGCTGTTGTTGATGGTGGATGCCGCCAAACGGGCAAGCGCCAAACGCATCGTCGCGGTGATGCCCTATTTCGGTTTCGCACGCCAGGACCGGAAGGACAAGCCTCGTGTCTCCATAGGTGCCAAGCTGGTGGCCAACATGCTTACCGCTGCAGGCGTGGACCGGATCATGACCATGGACCTCCATGCCGATCAGATCCAGGGATTCTTCGAAGTGCCAGTGGACCACCTCTTCGCCAGCAGCATCTTCCTGCCCTACATCAAGGGGCTTGAACTGCCCGAACTGGTGATGGCGGCGCCGGACACGGGAGGCACCAAACGCGCCAACGCCTACGCCAAGCACCTGAGCTGTGACATGGCCATCTGTTACAAGCAGCGGAAGGTGGCCAATCGGATCGAGAGCATGACCGTGATCGGTGATGTGAAGGACAAGAACGTGGTGCTGGTGGATGATATGTGCGACACCGCCGGCACCCTTACCAAGGCCGCTGACATGATGATGGAGCAGGGCGCCATCAGTGTTCGTGCCGTCTGCACCCACCCGGTCCTCAGTGGCGATGCCTATGAGCGCATCGAGCGCAGCGCCCTTGCGGAACTCATCGTCACGGACACCATTCCGCTGGATGCCGAAAGGATGAAGGTGACCAACAAGATCAAACAGCTCACGGTGGCCAGCCTTTTCGGCGACGTGATCAAGCGCGTCCAGAGCCACGAGAGCATCAGCAGCCATTTCATCGTAGCATAACAACACGGCCATGAACACCATCGCCCTTTCAGCAACCCCCCGCACAGACCTCGGCACCAAGTATGCCGCCCAATTGCGCCGCACCAAGCAGGTGCCTTGTGTGCTCTACGGCGGCGAGACCAACCTCCACTTCAGTGTGGATGGCGCTGCTCTCAAGAAAGTGATCTTCACCCCGGAGCTCAATGGCGTCGAGATCGAGATGGCTGGCAGGAAGATCCTGGCCATGGTCAAGGACAAGCAGTTCCATCCCGTCACCGATGAGATCCTGCACGTGGATTTCGTGGAACTCGATGAGAGCGAGGAAGCTGCGGCGGAACTCACCCTGCGTCTGATCGGTCAAGCCATCGGGGTTCGCAAGGGCGGAAAACTGAGACAGAACCTCCGCAAGGTGCGCGTGAGCGGCCTGCCGGCGAAGATGCCTGGCCACCTGGAACTGGACATCGCCGACCTCGACATCAACAAGACCATCCACGTGAGCGACCTGAAGTTCGAGGGACTCACCGTCCTGGAGAACGAGGATGAGGTGGTGGTGGCCGTGAAGATGGCCAAGAAGCAGGAAGAGGCGGCCGCCGGGGCTGCGGCGCCTGCTGCGGATGCGAAGAAGGCCGAGGCCAAGAAGTGACCTTCGCAATAGTCAACCGAGCATGATGGGGCCTCTGCGATCCGCGGGGGCCCTGTTCTTTTGTAGCATCGCGCCAGTATGAAGTACCTCATCGTCGGACTTGGCAATCCCGGCCCGGAATACGCGGACACGCGTCACAACATCGGTTTCAGTGTGTTGGAACACCTTGCCGAACACGCGGGACAGCGCTTCGCATCGGATCGCTACGGGGATCGGGCCGAGCTGCGTCACAAGGGCCGAACGTTCATCCTGATCAAGCCCACCACGTTCATGAACCTCAGTGGCAAGGCCGTCCGGTATTGGATGGAGCAGGAGAACATTCCTTTGGAGCGTCTGCTCGTGATCACTGATGACCTCGCTCTTCCTTTCGGTGCGGTCCGGATCAAACCGGGTGGTGGCGCGGGCGGGCACAACGGGCTCACCAGCATCATTGAGGTCCTGGGCACTGAAACGTTCCCACGCCTGCGCTTCGGCATCGGTAGTGATTTCGCCCGTGGTCGCCAGAGTGAATATGTGCTGGGTGCCTGGAATGTGAACGAACGGACCACCCTTGCGGAGCGGATCGAGCTGGCGGCGAAGGCGGTTCTCCAGTTCGGTCTGCTCGGTGTGGACCAGGCCATGAACGGCTTCAATAAGCGATAGGGCGGAGGGGTGGTTGTTACCTTTGAACCGCATCCAACCAACGCCCGTTCGCCGGGAACGACCATGCTCAGCAAGAAGATCGAAGCCGCACTTAACGGTCAGGTGGCCATTGAAGCCGCCAGCAGCCAGGCCTATCTGGCCATGGCCTCCTGGGCCGAGAACCAAGGACTCAGCGGTACGGCCGCCTTCCTCTATAAACACAGTGATGAGGAACGCATGCACATGCTCAAGCTCGTGAAGTTCATCAACGAGCGGGGAGGGAAGGCTGTGATACCGGCCTTGAAACAACCAGGGACCAACTTCAAGAGCATCACCGACATCTTCCAAGCCCTGCTCTACCATGAAACGAAGGTGACGCAGGAGATCAACGGGGTCGTGGATACTTGTCTGAAGGAGAAGGACTACACCACGCACAATTTCATGCAGTGGTATGTGAGCGAGCAGATCGAGGAGGAAGCCCTGGCTCGTACCCTGATCGACAAGTTGAATCTGATCGGGAACGACAAGGGGGGCCTCTATCTGTTCGACCGGGATCTGCAAGGCATGAGCGCGGCCTCATCGGAGACCGGTGCTTGAGCGCTCATTCCCAAGGCCAGACCCCGCCTATGCGCAATGACTGCTCCAGGCCTTCGCTTATCAAGCGGGCCTTGAGATCCTCCTGCGAGAAGTGACCCGGGAGTCGGCTTGCGGCGGCCAATTCGTAGAGCAGCGCTCCAACAAAGCGGACATTATTGGTCATGGCCGAGGGTTCCACCAGGTGGATATCATCGCAACTGCTGTGGTAGCAGCCATAGATGTGCTTGCCGAGGTCGCTCAATGGGTAGATCACCGGAACGCCTCGTAATAGGAAGGGCTCATGATCGCTGTGCAGCCAGACCTCTTCGCTCGTCCGCCCCTCGAAGGCCGCGGTATCGATGCGGCGGATCCGATCACAGGCGTCCTGGATGACCGCACGCCAGCCCGCAGGTCCACATACGCCAAAGCCCTGTGGATTCCCGCTCATGTCCAGGTTGATCATGCAGCCGATGTGTTCCAGTGTACCGTTGTCCCTGTAGCGTTCCGCCAGCGCGGTCGACCCCAGCAGGCCCTGCTCCTCACCCATGAACAGGACGAAGCGGACCGTGCGTTGAGGCCGGAAAGGCATGCTCGCCATCAACCGCGCGAGGTCGAGGATGGAGAAGGAGCCGAGTCCATTGTCAGTGGCGCCGGTGGCAAGGTCCCAGCTGTCCAGGTGGCCACCGACCAGGATGATCTCGTCCGGATGTTCCGTACCGCGCAGTTCCCCGATGACATTGCGGGCCGTCACCATGTCGCTGTTGTTCCGCATGGTGAGACGTGCGGTCAGCGCTTCGCCCTGAGCCAATCGTTCACGTAGGTGAGTTCCGTCCTCGATGGAGAGGCATGCGGCCGGGATGGGGATCAACGAGCCATCGATGGAAGCCGTCCCCGTCAGGACCACGCCGCCGACCACCTGGTTCACGAAGAGGATCGCTCCAGCGCCGTGTTCCAGGGCAAGAGCTGCCTTCTCACTCCGGTGGAGGTTCGTCGTTCCTTCGGCCGCCGCCACCAACCCCAGGTTGACCAGGAGCGTGGCGCCCTTGACGGCAGACCCCAAACGGTCGAGGTCCTCCGGCAGCCCATTGCCCGCATCAACGATCGGTGCTTCGGTGGTACAGGATAATGGGGTGTTCGCAAGGGCTACACAGGGGACGTGCAAGTATCCCTGCGCGTCACCGATGGTCAGCGCCACCGTCCCACGGCTCCACGCCTGGGCCTCGAAGGGTTCGAAGAACACGGTGTCCAGGTCGCTCGCCCGGAACAGGCTATCGGCCAGCAGTTCCGCTCTGCGTCCTTGATTGCTCCCGGTGAGCCGATGCCCGATGTGGGCGGAGCTCCAGGCGAGCCATTCATAGCCCCGCTCACTCGCGGAAGCGGCTGCATCGAACGCCCGTTCCCGGGCGGATTGCGCGCATACGTCAACAGTCGGTTGTTGACATATGCACAGGAGCATTGACCAGCTCAGGAGGCGCATCCGCCTACTTTGCCGCGTGTTGCTGAATTTCGGCACGGGATCAGTAAGGTGGGGCGCCAAAACTACGCCCCGGTCGATGACCGCCACCCGGTCCATCCGTATCCTGCTCCTCGCCCCTTTCTTTCTTTTTGCGGCGGTGCCCCAGCAGCCCCGCGAGGCGGAGAAGGACACCACCGCCATCTTGCAAGCGAATTACCTCTACAACATCGCCAAGTTGGTGGAGTGGAAGGATGCCGATATGCGGAACGGCAACTTCGTCATCGGGGTGATGGGAAGTGCCAACCTGTACCAGGAACTTATCAAGCAATACTCCACCAGGACCGTCGGCAAACAGCCCATCGAAGTCCGCAAGTTGCCCCGCTCCGCGGAAGTGGAACGTTGCCATATGCTATTTGTCGGGCGCAGTGACCTGGGTCTTCTGCCGGAGATATACAAACGGATGAACGGCAAGCCGACCCTTGTCGTAACGGAATACACCGGAGCCTTGGAGGATGGGGCGGTGGTGAACTTCGTGAAGGTCGACAACCTGCTCAAGTATGAGATGAGCCTCGTGAACGCACAGAAACATGGTCTGGTGGTCGGTCTCACCCTGAAGAACCTTGCTCATCGCGTAGAGGAATGAAGCGCATCGCACATATCCTTCTGATCGCGTTCATGGCCATCGGCATGGTGAGGGGCCAGGGCGATCCTTTGGTGGATGCCCTGCGCAAGTACCAGGCGGGAGCTCTGCTCGAGGCGAAGGACCTCGTTGATCGAGCGGTGGTCTCCGCCGAACATGGGACGAACGCCGAGGCCTGGCTGCTGCGCGGATTCATATACAAGGACGCGTTCAAGGCCGCCACGGACATCGCACAGGGCGATGGGTTCCGCGCGGTGGCGATCACCAGCCTTCAGCGTTGCCTTGCCCTCGACGAAGCGGGTACCTATCGGGAGAATGCGACCCAAGCATACGACTACCTGGCCCGATCGTATTTCAACGATGCCGCCCGTGCGCTCACGGAAATGAACGACCAGCGCGCGATCGATGTGTTCGGCAAGTACAAGGAAGCCACACTGGCTCTGGATCCGACGGCGGACCTGCGTTCGAAGGAGGTGGAGTTCACCAACGCGCTGGGCACGGTCTACACGAAGCGCTTCACAGCGCAACGAGAGGACACCACCATGTTCGAGCAAGCGGTGGACGCCTATGAGCATGTCCTGGCGATCGATCCGGAGAATTACGGTGCCAACTATAACCTCTCCACGCTCTACTACAACCGAGGGGTCTTCAACATCCGCAGGATCAGCGCCGAGGATGAGATACCGACCATCATGCAGGTGCAGGAGGCGAGCCGGGAGTTCTTCCAGCTCGCACTGCCGTATATGCTGAAGGCACACGATATGAACCCGACCAGGAAGGAGACCCTGCTCGGGCTCGAGGGGATCTACTACAGCCTTCAGGACCAGGAGAGTTCCGACAAGTTCCGCCAGTTGTTCGAGGAGATCGCTCCAGAGGAACATCGTTGATCGCGTGATGAGGTTCCGCCTGACCATCGGACGGAGGATCGGAATGGGATTCGGCCTGTTCATCTTCTTCGCCCTGCTCGTGGTGATCCTCACCAACCGGTCC
The DNA here is from genome assembly GCA_029573495.1 of Bacteroidota bacterium. Classification (GTDB taxonomy): domain Bacteria; phylum Bacteroidota; class Bacteroidia; order Flavobacteriales_F; family PHOS-HE28; genus PHOS-HE28. Next base: position 43,437 of record JAKQEI010000300.1, read on the forward strand.
CTTGAACGGAGCCGTGGCATCAACGACCAGATCAACAACGTGTACAGCCCCAGTGTGGATGCACTGGTGCGACTGCGGAACCTGACGGTGAGCGCCCATATGCTCATCAAGCATTGGGCCCTCCTCGAGAGCCGTGCCGATGCCCCGGAGAAGACCAACCTGGTCGATCTCACCGGCCGTGAGCTGCCGCAATTACTCGACCGGATCGATACCCTGATGGCCAGCTGGCAGCATGAGGAGGTCGCGCTCATGGGGCAGATCACCGTGGAGATGCGCGAGGTCTTCGGCATTCATGACCGGATCAAGGAGCTGTTACCATCGCTGGAGAGCTACAGTGACCCCTTCGTTCACATGGAGCGGAACGATATCGCGGAGGAGGGCGGACCACTGGACCAAAGCACCAATAAAGTGCTGACCGACCTCGACAGGCTGATCGAGATGCAGGAGGGGAAACGGATGGCGCTCGGCGGCAGCATGATCCGCAGCTTCGACTCACTCAAGTTCTTCGTGCTGTACATGGGGATCGGGCTTGTGATCATAGGTGCGGTCGTGGCCTTCTTCATCGTGCGCGGCATTGTCACGCCGGTCCAACGTCTGCGGAGTGTGCTCTTGAGCCTGGGGCGCGGTGTTTTCCCCCGGACAAGGGTGCGCGTCACCAACGATGAGATCGGCGACATGAGCAAGGCGCTCTCCTCATTGGTCGATGGTCTTCGAAGAACCACCGATTTCTCTCATGCCGTCGCGGCCGGCAATTTCGGTGCGGAGTATGAGCCCTTGAGCGAGGAGGACATGCTTGGCCATGCCCTGCTCAAGATGCGTGACGAACTCGGTCAACGGGAGCGCATCCTGGAGCAGAAGGTGCACGAGCGCACCGAGGAGGTCGTGCGGCAGAAGGAAGAGGTGGAGCGCCAGAGCCGCCGGGTGGTGGAGCTGTACAAGAACGTCACCGATAGCATCCGCTATGCCAAGCGGCTGCAGGATTCGATCCTACCACCGGGCAAACGGATCAGGGAGCTGCTCCCCGAGTCCTTCGTATACTATCGACCAAAGGACATCGTCAGCGGTGACTTCTACTGGGTGGACCAAGTGGATGGGCGGGTCGCTTTTGCAGCGGTGGATTGCACAGGACATGGCGTTCCCGGAGCCTTCATGAGCCTGATCGGACACAACGGCCTCAATCAAGCCATCCGGGAGCGAGGGGCGGGCCGTCCTTCGGAAGTCCTGAAGGTCCTCAACAAGATCGCCTTCGAAGCACTTCACAAGGACCGGGAACAGTTCCTTGTACGCGATGGTATGGACATGGCGCTATGCAACTATGATCCGGAGCGGAGGGTGCTGGAATACGCAGGTGCCAACTCGCCCCTTTATGTCGTGCGTGGTGGGGAGGTGTTGCGTTTCCAACCGGACAAGCGACCCATCGGGAGCTTTGACCTCGAGGGTCAGGAGTTCACGGACCACCGGATCCTGCTGGAACAGGGCGACATGGTCTACATCTTCTCGGACGGCTATGCCGATCAGTTCGGTGGGCCGAAGGGGAAGAAGTTCCTCTACAAACGGTTCCGTGATCTGTTGCTGGAGATCAGCCGGTTCCCGGCCGAGAGCCAGAGCGGCATGCTCGAAGAGGCGTTCCGTGGCTGGCGTGGCATCCACGAACAGGTGGACGACATCCTTGTGATCGGGATGCGAGCCTGAGCCGGGCTATCCGCCCTGCATGGTCCAGCCCCCGCCCACCCCGGTGGTTACCGGATTCATGCACATCACCGGGATCTGTGCCTCATTGGCAATGATCTCCTGCTCATACGGCACGCCCAATAGACCGAAGATGTTCCCCTCGGTGAGGTTCATGATCGCTATCAGATCGGCATCGATCTCGACCGCGTGACGCACCACCGCTTTCACGAAGTCGCCACTGTCCTCCTTGGAGATGGTGGCGACATGCTCGATCCCACGCTCGCCGAGGTATTGGTCCGCGAAACGAAGGCTGTTCAGCAACTGCTTGTGCAGGAACTCATCGTCCTCCTTCGGCGTCAACAGATGAACCTTGCTCCCGAAGGTCTTGGCCATCTCGGCCACCAAGGTGAGTTTCTGACGAGTCTCCTTGTGCAGGTCCAAGGGCACCACGATGTTCCGATAACCGACGTCCTTGATCATGCGCTCTTGCACTACGACGAATGGAACGCTGCTGCTGGTTATCACGCGTAAAGCCCGGCTTCCGGTAATGAACTGCATACCGCGCATGCCGTGCGTGCCCATGATGATCATACCGGCCCCGACCTCGGCGGCGGCGTCACCGATGTCCTCGTAAATGGAACCTACACGGACCATCGGCGTGACGGTCACGGCCTCGTTCCATTTCTTGGCACGCGCCACCTCCAACTCGAGTTTCCGGCGGGCCTCCTCCACATGAGCCTGCTTTTCGACGACATGGACGATATGTACCGGAGCGCCTGTCTTTCCGGCTACGGTCATGGCGTGATTCAAGGCACAATCGGCCACCTTGGTGAAGTCTGTGGGTACGAGGATCTTGCTCGTGGTGCGGCTCATCGGTCGGTTCCTTGCTTCGTGGTTGGTGCCTCGGTTCCAAAGGCGGCTAAAGATAGGAAAGCGCAGGTGCTGGCAAGTGTGGGTGGGCCGTCCAACAAACGACAGCGAACAACTGTAAACGTCTATAAATGATGATCGAACGGATGGCGTGGATCGGGGAGTGAAGGTTTGCAGCGGTCAACGAACTAACAACAACCAACGACCATGAACACGACGATGAAGAACAAGGTGCAGCTGATCGGGAACCTCGGTAACGACCCCGAATTGAAGAACGTGGGCAATGGGCACACCATGCTGAGGCTGCGGTTGGCAACGAACGAGCGCTACAAGACCGCGGAAGGGGAGTGGAAGGACAATACGCAATGGCATCCCATCGTGGTGTGGGGAAAGCAGGCCGAGAAACTCGCCAGTCTGGTGCACAAGGGAAGTGGCCTGGTGGTCGAGGGTCGCTTGGTGCAGCGGTCCTACGAGTCCAAAGAGGGCGAGCGCCGCTATAGCACGGAAGTGGTGCTGAGCGACTACCAGTTGCTCGGCTCCAAGCCGGAGGAGGTCAGGGCTTGATCCGAACAACAATTCAACAAGGGCGACCAGTGGATAGGTCGCCCTTGTTCATTCATGGTGATCGGTGAACGAGGATCCTTGTGACCGATCGACCAAAGCCCTGGTCCACCTCGAGCAGGTATTGTCCAGGGGCTACCCCGTCCATGGTAAGCGAGCTCATCGACCCCATGATCCGCCGCTCCGTGAGCAGAGCCCTACCTGAGAGGTCCACGAGCCTGATCAATACGGGTCCAGGGTACGGAACCCGGAAGTGTAGAGTGCCGCTAACCGGGTTGGGCCATACCGTCAGGTCCAAGGCTGGATCATCCTCGATGCCCACCAGGGACGTCGTTCCGAACGTGTGACAGACCAGTGAGAAGCACGTATCCTCCCCGGTTTCATCGATGGCCCCCACCAGGAAACAGGTCTGATAACTCCCTTCCACCTGATACTCATGCTGGGTCGCGAACGCAGTGTCAACCTGACCGTCACCGAAGGACCAGATACCCAGCATGGCGGTATGGCCGCTCGTGATGATGCTGGGTTCAAAGACCACTTCGTTCATCATGGGCACCGGCGAGAAGTCGACGAATAGACCTGGACCGCAAGTGGTGCCGTTCCCGTCCACCTCGACCCAGCGTCCATAAGTGGCCACGCAGTCCCCGGCCTGGTCGGTCAAGGTGACGAAGTGTGGCCCGGGCAGGGCCCAGGTGTGGATCGGGAACGCGTCTGCGCCGATGACACCATCCCCGAAATCCCAACTCCAGTTCCCGCTTACGCTCGTACCTACGGCGAACTGGAAGGATAGCGCATTGGTCCCCGACTGTTCGTATTCGAAATAGGGTTCCTGGGAAGGTGGACAGGGCGCTCCGGGGACAACGACCTCACGGCAGTAGCTCGAGGAGCAGGCCGGGCCTTCGAGCGCGGTCAACGTCAGGCATACGGTGTAGCTGCCAGGCTGCGTGAATTCATGGTCAGGCGAGCTGGAGGCCATGGACCCATCCCCGAATGTCCACAGTGCGTCCGCCTCAATACCTATTGAGCGCGAACTATCAGCCAGGATCACGGACATGCCATCCACCGTGTAATGGAATGCGGGCCTCAGGATAACGTCGCAGATCGGCTGTGCCGAGGACCGTGCTGCCGTGATCACAAGGGCCACCAACAAGGTGTGTTCAAGGGCTCGAAGCGAACAGTGCATGTTGCAATCGGAATTGGAAGAGATGACCCTGCATCCACGGCGCTCTGGACCCGCTCAGGACAGGGACAGGTAGTGACCACATCGGCTCGGCCAGTACGGTCAGGTGGACCGTGACATGGAATCCCAGGCTCAGGCCAGCGTGCATGTTCATTCGCGGGCCGAACCGGTCGTTCACGCGCGCATCCGTCAGGTCAACGACCGTCGGGCCCGCATCATCCGGGCTTCGATGAAGTGTGCTGCCCTGGCGCTGGCTGGGGATCATGACCGTGAACCCAGTGAATGCCCCATACCGCCATCGCCGCTGGTCGGAGTGCCAGCCGATCGTTAGCGGTATCCTGATCGCACCGTACAGGTTATTGGAACGCGTGGTGCTTGATGCGCTGGGGCGCTCGAGTTCCATCGTATCGATGTTCCATGTGTACACCAGGTCCTCGGTGTTGTTGTACAGCGTCGTCGTCCATGTCGTGTCCACATCGGTGAAGCGTTCCACCTCATGCTCTTCCCAGGCGAAGGTGCTTCGATCCATCGCCAGGCCTAGACCTGAACGGATGCTCCACCCGGAACGCCACTCTCGCCCAATGTCAAGACCCCATAGTGTGGATCCGCGCCAATTTTCCGCATCGGTCAGGCCCTGTTGGTCATCCGCCCTCCAGGTCCCGTTCATCCGCCCGACTCCGATGGTGATTCCTGCCACCCAGCTCCCCGCCGGGAGAACGTAAGGCCCCGGGTGCGGGACCGGGTGAAGCAGGGGCTCACTCGAACGGTCCATGGTGGAACGACGCACATCCATGCGCGTCAGACGGATGTTGTAGAGGTCCGAAGCAGTGCGGACACCTTCGGGGCCCGGCATCGATCGTTCATGATGACGTGTGATCAGCGCCCCTTCAGCGCCATGGCCAGCTGACCCTTGGGCCGTTGCTGGGTCGGCCATGTGTTCCGCCTCAGACCCCTCCACCGATCGGTCGTGGGTGGCGGAGCTTCCGGTGCCAGCCAGCCCAGTACGTGCCGACGATATCCGGGCGCGCACTTCCCCTGAAGATGACCTCCTGGTACCGGTAGTTTTCCCCGCATCCTCAGCACCATGGTCGCCTGTGGCTTTTCGTACCTGGCCGGATGCGGTCCGATCCAGTGATGGGGTGGATCCGTCCACCTTTCGTCGGCTAAGGGACTCTTCCGTATCCGGTAGGTCTTTCAGGGCGACCCCATCCACGATGGAAGGAGTTGTTCCACTCGAGGGAACGGTCGCGGAAGGACCGTTCCCATCGGTCATTTCTTCTGGACCACCCTCCAACCGGGCGGTCCGTCCATTTCCCGACCGAACGATGGATCCAGCATCCAGGACGTAGAGGGTGCCGGTGATCAATAGCGCAACGCCGGCCGCTATCAGGAACCATCGGTTCCACATTGTGGTGCGGCCTGCTCGGTCCCAGTCCAATCTACCGGCCAAGGATTCCCGCACCTCGCTCGGCGGGGTGGCCTCGGCCTCGTAGAGGGCTCTGAAGCGTTCGTCAATGGGATGCTTTTCCCGCATGGTCCAGGATCTCTTTTCGGTTGATTCGCGCTTGCAGGTAGCCGCGCGCTTTGGATAACTGGCTTCGTGATGTGCTCTCACCACAGCCGAGCATGGCCGCGATCTCCGCATGGTCGAACCCCTCTATTGCGTACAGGTTGAACACATGGCGATAGCCGTCCGGTAGTTCGGCGATCAGCTTCATCAATTCCTGCTCGCCAAGATGATCGATGGCCATTGGCTCCACGGGGGCCTCGGGCAGATGCTCCATACCGAAGCGTTCCTGCTGGAACGCCTTCTTCCGATAGTGATTGATGGCGGTGTGTACCATGATCCGTCGTATCCATCCTTCCAGTGAGCCTTCCATCCGGAACGCAGCCAGCTTTTCGAAGACCCGGATGAACCCCTCCTGCATCAGGTCCTGGGCCTCCAGCTGATGACGCGCATAACGCAGGCAAACGGCATACATACGCCGGGCATACCGCGTGTACAGGGACTCCTGACAACGACGGTCACCGGCCAGGCACCCCTGGACGAGCTCGCGTTCGGTGGATCCGCTCAAAGTGGAAAGGCCTTTCCGTTCCATAGACAAGGTTCCGGTCGGATCCGCTGCCTCGGGAACAAGCCCATTGCAAGGTACTGAACCGGTTCAGGGGCAGGTGGTTCGATGAGCCAACGAGGGGCTGGATAACCGACAGCAATCGTTGTACAAATGCTTATATCCACATACAACTGGTTATCAGCCGAATTCGGGTGGAGGCCGGCTGAACGTTTGCATCGTCGTTCGGCAACAGCACCGACGGCAGGAACGAAAGTCAACCCAAAATCCAAGTACCATGAACACGCTGAAGAACAAAGTGCACCTGATCGGCAACCTCGGTTTCGACCCCGAAGTGCGGGAGATCGCGAAAGGGCGGAAGGTGGCCCGCCTCTCCGTAGCGACCAACGATAGCTACCGGAACGCATCCGGTGAGCGGGTGACCGATACCCAATGGCACACCGTGGTGGCCTGGGGGAACACCGCGGAGGCCGTGGAACGCCTGTTGCGCAAGGGATCACCCATCGCCCTGGAGGGCCGCCTGGTGCATCGGAGCTACGAGACCAAGGAGGGTGTGAAACGCTACATCACCGAAGTGGTACTGAACGACTTCCAACTCCTGGGCACCAAGCCCGACGCGGCGGCTTAAGCTGCTTTCCCGACCTGGTTAATGAAGCGGTCCCGAACTTCGGGGCCGCTTCTCTTTTCCAGCACATTCACAATGACCGATCGGACGGCAGGACGACGCAGCCGGAGGCGCTGGCTCATCGCACTTGGAGCGGTCATCATGGTCGTTCTCCTGTTGACGACGTTGCTCATTCCATTCCTACTGAAGCGCTACATCGAGTCCCACAGTGAGGAGTGGATCAATAGGAAGGTTACCATCGATCGGATCTTCCTGAACCCATTCACATTCCGGTACGCCATCACCGGGGTCACCTGTTACGAGCCGGAAAGCGAGGAGGTATTCGTCTCGTGGAAGAGCATAAGCGTGCGAAGTGATCTTTGGAAGGGCTTCCAAGAGAACAACTGGCGGTTCACCGGCCTGCGGATCGAGGCTCCGTACTTCCACATCATACAGAACGGCGACCGTTTCAACTTCAGCGACCTGCTCGAGCTAGGAAGCGCTGATACGGCCGCGCCCGATGGATCCGCACCCGTGCATTTCAGCATGGAAGACATCGTGCTGAACGATGGTCGCCTCGACTATCAGAGCGATGTGCTCGCCGCCCCTGTCGGGATCATGAACCTCAAGGCCACAAGTACCATCATCTCTTCGGAGAATGCACGGATGGACTTCGGCCTGGGCTTCGACCTGAACGATGGTGGGCGACTGGACGGTGGCTTCATGCTGGATACAGAGCGATCACTCTATGCTGTCGATGCCGAACTGAAGGCCTTTGCCATGCCGCAGTTACTGCCTTACCTCCAGGACTTCTTTACCTGTGCTGCGCTGGAAGGCGCCATGGACCTGAAGCTGGATCTTGTCGACAGCTATTTGGATAGCACGAGTTTGAAGCTCAGTGCCAGCCTTGATCTGCGTGACATCCTGCTGTCCGACCCGAACGGCGACAAGCTCTTCGGGCTCACCAGCGCGACAGCCCGCCTGGACACCCTGGTGGCGAGCGACGAGCGGGTGGATATGGGCGAAGTGGTCCTGGATGGCGCGGACCTGAAGTTCGTGATGCTCGCTGACGGGACGGACAATTGGACACGGTTGTTGGAACTGGACACTACGGCGGTCGCTGGAGATAGCATCAACACACAACTTCAGGCCAGCGAGAGCAATGTATTCGTACTACTGGCGGACTACATCAGCTATCTAGGCGAACAGATCGTGGCGAGCGACTACACGGCGAAGAAGTTGGCGCTGATCAATAGCGCCGTTCAGTTCGAGGACAACACCCCTGCGCAGCCGTTCCGCTATGCGATAACGGCGATCAATGTGAGCGCCAACCGGATCACCAGTGATGACGAGGCCGGGAAGGTCACGGCCAGCGCGGTGTTGCAGGAGAACGGCCGGTTGAAGGCCGATGCGGTCTTCGATCCCAGGAACATCCGCAACGTGAAGGTGGACCTGACGGTGGACGATCTGGCGTTGAACCATCTGGACGCGTACGGGCGATGGTATGCTGCGCATCCGCTTGAAGATGGGCGCTTGCATTACATGACGAAGACGGTGGTGCAGGATGGCAGGATCGATTCGCAGAACCACCTGCGCGTGGACAAGATGAAGGTGGGGAAGAAGGTGGACGAGCATGATCCGGGGATCTTCGTTCTCCCCTTGCGGCTGGCGGTGGGCTTGCTGAAGGATGTGAACGGCGTGGTGGAACTTGATGTGCCCGTGAAGGGCGACCTGAAGGATCCCGAGTTCAAGGTGTGGCCCATCGTCTGGCAAGTGCTCAAGAACCTGCTGGTCAAGGCCGCTTCCGCACCTGGTCGCTTGCTGGTGCGCGCCTTTGAAGGGGCCGACGAGAGTGACCTGGAAAGTGTGCGCTTCGCGTACCTGCAACATGGACCCGCGGATCCGCAGGAGAAGACGCTGAAACAACTCGCGTCCGCACTGAAGTCCAAGCCTGGGCTCCTGGTGGATCTGGTACCCATCGTCGATGTCCCGGCCGAAGCTCGGGAGGTGGCGGTGTTCCACGCGAAGCAGGCCTTCCTCTTCCCTGGGAAGCCGACCCTTGATGGTGCGGATAGTACGCGTGTGTTGGAATTGAGCGCGCGCGACCCTGCCTTCACCGCGTACGTGGAACAGCGAACGGCATCCATGGATGGCAAGTCACTGCATGATCGTTGTCTGGGCTTGCTCGGTTCCAACGAGGCGGACCGGATCGTGGGCGAGATCGAGTATGCACGGCGCGAGAGCACCATGCAGTTCCTGCTGGCCCAGGGTGTTCCGGCAGGTCGGGTACGCTACCGCGAAGGCACGGCTGAGGAGCTGGCCGGGCAGCGCGGAGTACCCGGGTATCGGTTCGTGTATGACGTGGGGGATGAGTGACCCGACCAAGAGGCCGGCTTTCGGTCCCGTTTGGCGAATACCGCTGATCCTTCTACTTTTGCCGTCCCTTAACCGGGTACCTTCCCTGGTAGCTCAGCTGGTTAGAGCACATGACTGTTAATCATGGGGTCGCTGGTTCAAGTCCAGCCCGGGGAGCATCAAGAGAGAGCCGCCAGCGCGGCTCTCTTTGTTCCAGGCCATAACCGAACGCATCAGGACCATGCAGCTCATCACCGTAGGAACCGTCGCTTTTGACCGCATTGAAACCCCTTTCGGCGTGGCCGAGAAGACCGTGGGCGGTGCCGCCACCTACATCAGCCTGGCCGCTTCGGTCTTCCTGGACAAAATGGGACTGGTGAGCGTGGTCGGTGATGATTTCCCGGAGCCCGTGATGCAGCAGCTCCGCGACCGCGGGGTCGACCTTGGCGGCCTGGAGGTGCTGAAGGGCAAGGAGAGCTTCTTCTGGGCCGGACGCTACCACTACGACATGAACAGTCGGGATACGTTGGAAACGCGCCTGAACGTCCTGCTGGAGCTGGACCCCAAGCTTCCGGAGGCGTATCGGAAAGCACCGTACGTGATGCTCGGCAACCTTGACCCCACGGTGCAGGGCAAGGTGCTTGATCAGATGGAGCAGCGTCCTGCCCTGGTGGCCATGGACACCATGAACTTCTGGATGGACAGTGCGCTGGAGAAGTTGAAGGAGGTGATCGCGCGGGTGGACATCCTTACGATCAACGATGCGGAAGCACGCCAACTGAGCGGTGAACACAGCCTGGTCAAGGCTGCCGGCAAGATCCTGGCGATGGGCCCCAAGTACCTGGTGGTGAAGAAGGGTGAGCACGGTGCGCTGCTCTTCGGCCAGGGCCGTGTCTTCTTCGCCCCCGCGCTGCCGCTGGAGGATGTGATCGACCCCACCGGTGCCGGCGATACGTTCGCGGGTGGCTTCATCGGTTACCTGGCGCGCACCCAGGACCACAGTTTCGACAACCTCAAGCGCGCCATCATCGTGGGTAGCGCCATGGCCAGCTTCACCTGCGAGAAGTTCGGTATTGAACGACTCGCCGAGGTGAGCCGCGAGGACATCGATCAGCGCATCCAGCAGTTCGTTGAACTGGTGGACTTCGATATCGAGCTGGTGGAGAGCTGATCGCTCACGCCATCCGCTTCGCCACCTCGTCCCAGTTCACGACCTGCCACCAGTTGGCGACGTATTCGTTGCGCTTGTTCTGGTACTTGAGGTAGTAGGCGTGTTCCCACACGTCGAGGCCGAGCAGGGGGGTCCCCCTCAGCTCGCTCACGTCCATCAATGGGCTATCCTGGTTCGGGGTGGACCCGATGGCCAGTTCACCATTGCGCTCCACGAGCCAGGCCCAACCGCTACCGAAGCGTTTCATGGCGGCATCGGTGAAGGCGTCCTTGAACTTGTCGAAGGATCCGAAGCCGGCGTTCAATGCGTCAAGCACCTTCCCCTCGGGCGACCCCTTGCCACCCGGGCCCATCACCTGCCAGAAGAAGTTGTGGTTCCACGTGCCACCGGCGTTGTTGCGCACCTTGGCACTGAAGCTGCCCACGCGTGCGAGCAGGTCCATCTCATCTTTCGCCGCGACACCCTCCGCCACGATCGCCTCGTTCACGTTCTTCACGTAAGCCGCGTGGTGTTTGGTGTAGTGGATCTCCATGGTGCGCGCATCGACGGAGGGCTCCAGCGCGGGATAGTCGTAGGGCAGCGCGATCTGGGCCAGTTGCAGCGCAGGGGAGGTCGGGGTGGTCTCCGTTGTGACCGCTTCCGATGTCGGAGCCTCCGGGGCATTGCAGGAAGCCACACTTGCCAACACCGGTCCGCCGACCAGTGCACCGACCGAGACTTTCAAGGAGCGGGAAAGGAATTGTTTGCGGTCCATGGCACCAAGGTAAGGCGCGTGAGGGGGCAGCGGCGAAGATGGGATCCACGAAGAGACGCGGCGCCGCGGTGGATGGGTTCGCGACCACCTGCGCTGGAACGCCCGGCCCATGCGGTCGGCGTCAGCCGAAGCTCACCAGGAGCTGCCCCTTTTCCACGGCCTTGCCCTTCGCAGCGTGCACCGCGCTCACGGTGGCATCACCCGGGGCCTTGATCAGGTTCTCCATCTTCATCGCTTCCAGGACGAGGATGGGGTCGTTCTTCTTGACGGCATCCCCGGGCTTCACGAGGATGTTGAGCACCATGCCGGGCATCGGGGCCTTGATCTCCTTCACCTTGGCCGCGCCCCTGTCCAGCCCGAGCGTCTGCATCAACCGTGAACGATCATCCTGCAGCTGCACGGTGTACGTGTGCGCACCGATGCGGAGCCTTACCGTTCCGTTCTCCTTGTCCTCCTTCAGGACCAGCACACGGTGACTGCGGCCGTTCCGGACCAGGCTGAAGGTGGAGGGTCCGGTACGCACCAGATCGGCAGCACCCTCACCAGCGGGCACCCAGGGAGCCGAGGGGGAGGTCCGTTCCAGTACGATGGCGTCCTTGTGGGTGTTGATCGTCGCGAAGAGCTTGGCCATGGTGGTGCGATGGGCGAGCGAAGATAGGCGTGTCAGAGCAGGGTCCCGGGCTTCTCCTCATAGCCTTCATCCACGGCGAGCACGCTCTGGTTCCGTGCCGCCACCGCCAACTGATCGCAGAGTTCGTTGAGGGGATGGCCGTTGTGCCCCCGGATCCATTCGAACCGCACGTTGTGCCTGCGATACACCTGAAGGAAGCGCTTCCACAGGTCCGGGTTCTTCACCTTGGCCCAGCGCTTCTTCTCCCAGCCAAAGAGCCAGCCTTGTTCCACCGCATCCACCACGTACTTGCTGTCGCTCACCACCAGCACATCGTGGCCGTCCCCCTTCAAGGCCTCCAGCGCGGCGATCACCGCCAGCAGCTCCATGCGGTTGTTGGTCGTGAGCCGGTAACCGCCCCACAGTTCCTTGCGGTGCTTGCCGCTCTCCAGCACGGCTCCATAGCCACCCGGACCGGGATTGCCGCTGGCGGCACCGTCGGTGTGGATGGTGATCTTCATTCGTTCGGGAACAACTGGGTGATGTTCGCCGCGAAGAGCTTGACGGCAATGGCGAGGAGGATGACGCCGAAGGCCTTCTTGATCACGATAAGGCCGACGCGCCCCAGCAGGCGCTCGATCCGTGAGGTGAGCAGGAGCACGAGCGTCACCGGGATCATGTTGAGGATGATCGCGATGAGGATGTTGACGCTGTCGAACTCGGCACGCAAGGAAAGGATGGTGGTGATGGAGCCCGCACCTGCGATCACCGGAAAGGCCAGTGGCACGATGCTGTACACCTTGTTATCGTCCTTGCCATCGGTAAGGCCGGGCGCGGAAAGATCCTCCTTGAAGAGCCGCACACCGAGGATCATCTCCAGGGCGATGAAGAACAACACGAGCGCGCCGGCCACGGCGAAGGAGCGCACGTCGATGCCCAGCAGATGGAGGATCCCTTCACCCAGATAAAGGAAGGTGATCATGATCCCCAGGCTCACCAGCACGGCACGCGCAGGGTAGATCTTGCCCGCCTTTTCCCGTACTTGAAGGACCAGCGGGATGCTACCCACCACATCGATCACGGCGAAGAGGATGAGGAAGGCCTTGATGATCTGTCCGAGGTCGAACATGCCACAAAAGTGCACAGCCCTTATCCGACCACCGCGGAGGAACGCCTTACGATCTCCTCCACCACCTGTGGGAAGTGGGCGTGCTCCAGGTCATGGATCCGCTCGGCCAGTGTGGTGGCCGTATCCCCAGGAAGCACCGGGCAGCGGAACTGTGCGATGTGCTCCCCTTCGTCGTAGCGTTCATCCACATAATGGATGGTGATGCCGCTTTCCTTCTCCCCGGCGGCCAGGACGGCCTGGTGAACATGTTGGCCGAACATGCCCCGGCCCCCGAACTTGGGCAGGAGCGCAGGGTGCAGGTTGATGATGCGTTCCGGGAAGGCCTTCACCAGCTCGGCGGGGATCAGCCGAAGGAAGCCGGCGAGCACGAGGAGGTCCACCTGCTGACCCTGCAATTCACGCAGGACCGCCCCGGTGCGCAGCAATGCGCCATTGAACAGGTAGAGCGGAACGCCCATGTCCCACGCGCGTTGCACCACATGCGCCTGTGGGCGGTCGCTACCGATGAGCACCACCTCGGCATGGGGGTGCCCGGTGAAGTGCTCCACCAAGCGCTGGGCGTTGCTCCCGTTCCCCGATGCCAGGATGCCGATCCGTACCATTTTGAACCGGGAGCGAAGATCGGGCAGACCGGCCAGCCGTTGGTCGGGAGATCGGCCCGTTGATGGAAACGGCTGAACATCAGTTCCGGACGCGCAGGATAATCTCCATTCGAACGGCTTGCGCACGTAGGCTTGCGCATGTGAAAATGTCGTTCCTTTGCAGCCTGTTCAACCAACAACGCACGGACATGTCGGATATCAAGTCAAGGGTCATCGCCATCATCGTGGACAAGCTCGGAGTCGATCAGGGCGAGGTCACACCTGAAGCGAGCTTTACGAACGACCTTGGCGCTGACAGCCTCGATACCGTCGAACTCATCATGGAGTTCGAGAAGGAGTTCAACATCGCCATTCCCGACGACCAGGCCGAGAAGATCCAGACCGTGGGTCAGGCTGTGGACTACGTCGAGAAGAACGCGAAGTAATCGTCGCAACGCATGCAGCTCAGACGTGTGGTCGTCACCGGTCTGGGCGCGCTCACTCCCCTCGGGAACACCCACAAGGAGTACTGGGAGGGCCTGGTGAGCGGCCGTAGCGGAGCTGCGCCCATAACCCGCTTCGACGCCAGCAAGTTCAAGACACGGTTCGCCTGCGAGGTGAAGGGCTTCAACCCCGAAGACTTCATCGATCGCAAGGAGGCCCGTAAGATGGACCCCTATACCCAGTTCGCCGTGGTCTGTGCAGACGAGGCGATGAAGGACAGCGGCCTCGACCTTGAAAAGGTGGAACGTGAACGTATCGGTGTGATCTGGGGTAGCGGCATCGGCGGCCTGAAGACGTTCCAGGACGAGTGCATCGCTTTCGGTAGAGGTGACGGCACACCGCGATTCAATCCGTTCTTCATCCCCAAGATGATCGCGGACAGCGCGGCCGGCCTCATCAGCATGCGGCATGTCCTACGCGGCCCGAGCTACGTTACGGCCAGCGCTTGCGCATCGAGCAACAATTCGATGATCGATGCCTTCAATTACATCCGTCTCGGCACTTGTGTGGCCGTGGTGACCGGTGGTAGTGAGGCGGCGATCTATGAGGCTGGCGTTGGTGGCTTCAATGCCCTGCACGCCATGAGCACGCGTAACGACGACCCGGCCACGGCATCACGGCCCTACGACAAGGACCGCGATGGTTTCGTGCTCGGGGAGGGTGGCGCGGCCATCATCCTGGAGGACCTGGAACATGCGCTTGCGCGTGGCGCCCGGATCTATGCCGAGGTGATCGGCGGCGGCATGAGCAGCGACGCCTATCACATCACCGCACCACACCCGGATGGGCTGGGCGCGGAGCTGTGCATGAAGCATGCCCTCCACGACGCCGGGATCGCACCCTCGGAGATCGATTACATCAATACGCATGGCACCAGCACGCCCATCGGTGATCCGCAGGAGGTGAAGGCCATCCAGCGTCTCTTCGGCGAGCATGCCTATGAATTGAACATCAGCGCCACCAAGAGCATGACCGGGCACCTGCTCGGCGGGGCCGGTGCAGTGGAGGGGCTGGCCGCGATCATGGCCGTACACACGGATATCGTTCCGCCCACGATCAACCACTTCACCGACGACCCTGAGATCGACCCGAGGTTGAACTTCACGTTCAACACCGCACAGAAGCGGACCGTGAACGCCGCCATGAGCAATACCTTCGGGTTCGGCGGCCACAACACGGCCGTGGTGTTCCGCAAGTACCGGTAGTCCCACCGCGTGATCCGCAGCCTCTTCACCCGTGCACGCAGCCCCGAGGAGCGACGTGTGCGTGCCTGGTGTCGCAAGACCCTTGGTCTCACTCCCGGCGACATCGCACTCTACCGGCAAGCCCTTCGGCATGTGAGCGCTGTGGCCGAGGACCGCCCGGACCTTCCGGACAACGAACGCCTGGAGTTCCTGGGCGACGCCATCCTGGACGCCATCATTGGCGACCTGTTGTTCGCCACGTACCCGGACAAGGGAGAGGGCTTCCTGACGCGGATGCGCAGCAAGTTGGTGAGCCGGCAGCAGTTGAACGCGTTGGCCAAGCGCATTGAGATCGAACGCGTGATCGAGAGCAACCTGGCGCGGTCGCAGGAGTCCTCCGTACCTGGCAACGCGCTGGAGGCGTTGATAGGCGCGTTATTCCTGGATCGTGGATTCGAACGGACCAGGAAGGTGGTGGTGCAGCTGTTGCATGCGCATTTCGACCTGAAGGAGATCGAGAAGGAGGACCGCGATGGGAAGAGCCGTCTGCTGGAGTGGGGGCAGAAGCGCCGGAAGAAGGTCGAGTTCGTGGTGCGCGAGGAAGGTGGCAGCGGTCGTAGCAAGCACTATGTGGCGGAGGTCCGCATCAATGGGGATGTGCGCGGTACCGGTCATGGCGCCAGTAAGAAGGTGGCCGAGCAGGATGCGGCGCAAAGCGCCTTCCGCAGCATGCGTTCGCGGAAACCACAGCCCCCGAAGCCGATACCCGGCAGGGCGACCGATACAGCGGAACAGGCCCCTTCGATGCACGCACCACGCCGGACGTCGAAGCCGAGGAGGCGTGACTGATCCCACATCCGGTAGACGGGACCATTCGGCGTGGGAAGGGAGGGCGCTCCTTATCGTGGCTACCTTTGACCTTTCCTGCGAGCCCCCACTATTGCGGGCCCTCGTTCACTGCCATGGCGAAACTCAAGCTCTCCCTGGAGCCTGTACCGGATGTGACCATCATCGGGATCAGCAGCCATGTGAACGACTACCGGTTATGCTGGTCCATCAACCGCAGCGTCGGGTTGGAGCTTACACGGCGCCGGTCCGATATCGCCGATGATGCCAATGGTATCCGCGCATTGTTCTCGGCGTATGACCATGTGGATGAGCGGAGTCAGGCCCGTTATACACTGGTGAACAACCACAGTGGCGATGGCATCCTGCTGAAGGAGCAACGGCAGGCGGACTATTTCCTGGTGGTGGACAATGAACTGGTGGAACAGCACCCCGACCTGCTGGAACGATTGCGCCGTGCGGAGTTCGTGCTGACCGCCTACCCACTCTCCTTTGAACAACTCAAGGCGGGGCACAAGCTCCTGCTCTGATCCGATCACATGAACGACCCGAAGACCAAGATCGTCGCCACCATCGGCCCAGCCTCGGCGGACAGGGCGGTCCTGCGTGAAATGATGCTCAGCGGCATGGACGTGTGCCGTCTGAACTTCTCCCACGGCAGCTACCAGTTCTACGCGAACCTCATCGGGACCATCCGTGAACTGAACACTGAACTGGGTCTGAACACCGCCATCCTGGCGGATCTGCAAGGCCCCAAGATGCGGGTGGGGGAGATGGCGAACGGCCCCATCGACCTGCCGGAGGGCAGCGAGCTCATCATCACCACCGAAGCGATCAAGGGGAAGCCCGGTATCGTGAGCACGAGCTATGCACAGTTCCCCAAGGATGTGAAGAAGGGCGAACTCGTGCTGCTCGATGACGGAAAACTGCGGCTTGAAGTGGTGGGCACCGATGGCGCCACCCAGGTGACCACCCGGGTGATCCACGGTGGACCGCTGAGCGCCAACAAGGGCCTCAACCTGCCCAACACCAAGATCAGCCTGCCGAGCCTGACCGAGAAGGACCGTCAGGACCTTGACTTTGCGCTGGACCACGACGTGGACTGGATCGGTCTGAGCTTCGTCCGCGGTGCGCGCGACATCATCGAGCTGAAGCACATCATCCTGCAGCGGGAGAAGAACGCCCGCGTGATCGCCAAGATCGAGAAGCCGGAAGCCCTGGTGGAGATCGATGAGATCATCCGGGAAGCCGATGCACTGATGGTGGCGCGTGGCGACCTCGGCGTGGAGATCCCCATGGAGAAGGTGCCACTTGTACAGAAGGACATCATCAAACGCTGCCTGGTGAACCACCGTCCGGTCATCGTGGCCACGCAGATGATGGAGAGCATGATCACGAACATCACCCCGACACGTGCGGAGGTGAACGACGTGGCCAATGCCGTGCTCGATCATGCCGACGCCGTGATGTTGAGCGCGGAGACGAGCGTGGGCAAGTATCCGGTCGAAGTGGTGAAGGCGATGAACCGGATCCTGCAGGAGATGGAGACCAGTGAGGCCATGTTCAACGTGGAACAACCGGACCTCAAGGACAACGAGCGGATGGTGACCGATGCGATCTGCATGGCGAGCGTGCGCATGGCGGCGGCCATCGACATCAAGGCGATCGTGACGATGACGCACAGCGGCTACACGGCGTACAAGATCAGCAGCATGCGACCCAAGGCACACATCTTCGCCTTCACCAGCAATCGCGCGATCCTGGGCACGCTGAACCTGGTGTGGGGCGTGCGCGCACAGTTCTACGACAAGACGGTGAGCACCGACCACACGATCGCGGACATCAAACACATCCTTCGCAGCAAGAAGTTGGTCAACAAGGGCGATCTGCTCGTCAACGTGGCCAGCATGCCCATCGCCGAACAGGGCATGTCCAACATGCTGAAGCTGAGCCCGGCCTAGATCAGATCAAGGACGTGGTACCAGGCCAGGAGCGTCAGTAGCGAGACCGGTATCCCCACACCCACCATCATGTTAGCCAACCGGGGCTTCAGCCCGTGGGAGGAGGCGAGGATCGCACCGGTGATCATCGGGGCCATGGCGCTCTCCAGCACGGAGACGCGCACCACCCTGCCCGTTCCGTCCAAGAGTACGACGTAGAGCAGGAAGATCAGGGCCGGGGCCAACAGCAGTTTGTACACAAGGCCGAGGCCCAGGAAGCCCCAGTGCTTGCTGCGTTTCTTCAAACGCAGTTGCAAGCCCACCGCCAGCAGGGCCACCGGCGTCACCGAATTGCCGATCCGCAACAATCCGCCGCGAACGCCCTCGGCGAAGTGCAGGTCGAGCACGTTCATCAACACTGCCAGCGCGAATCCGATGAAGGGAGGGAAGAGCAGGATCTTGCGGGCCATGGTCACCGTGTTGATCCGTTGGCGCGAATAGACCGTGGCCACCACCACGCCGAGCGTGGAGAGCACCAGGAAGGACCCCGGTTGATCGACCAACAGGGCCGTTCCCAGGGCCTCCTTGCCATAGGC
Source organism: Bacteroidota bacterium (assembly GCA_029573495.1). GTDB lineage: Bacteria > Bacteroidota > Bacteroidia > Flavobacteriales_F > PHOS-HE28 > PHOS-HE28. The sequence continues at coordinate 62,065 of JAKQEI010000300.1, forward strand.
CGCTTCGACCACAGGGAAGCCGACGAAGGACGTGTTGCCCAGACCCGCACACAGGATCAAGCAGCCGGTGAGCTGATGCGACCAGCCGAACAAACGCCGCAACGACCCGAAGAAGGACCATGCGGCCATGAAGCAGATCCAGGCGACGGCAATGGGATAGAGCAGCTCGGAACCGCCACTGATCTCCGGTATGTGATAGAGCGCAAGGGCCGGAAGCGGGGCGTGCAGCACGTACTGGTTCAGCGTGTGTGCGGCATTCGGAGGGAAGCTCGGTAGACGCTGGAGCAGTACCCCTGCGATCAGGCAGAACACGAGCAGGTACAGGCTGTCCATCGGGCCGCAAAGGAAGAGGTTGTGGTTCAGCGCACCACGGATCAACGGGCGATCGTGGATACCGCGCAGGTCCATGGTCCGAGCAACGGGACCTAAGCCGGTACCTTGTCCATCCACATAGCAACCGCAGCGGCGCTCACCTCCCACCGACCACCCATTCCGCGCCGCCGTACAATACGCGACGCATGAACGAACGGGATTGGGATGATGTGGCGGAGACCTTTGAAGAGGAGATCTTCAACGTACCGGCGAACGACACGAAGGGCATCATCGAAGGCTGGGTGGATCGACTGGCCGGTCCTGACCGCTGCGCCACCGATCTGGGCTGTGGTGTTGGCCGTACACTGCCCATGCTCGCCGAACGCTATGCCAGGGTTTTCGCGGTGGATGTGAGCAGTCAATGCCTGGAGGTCGCCGAACGGTCGGCGAGCGCCTACTCGAACATCCGGTACGTGCATGCCGACCTGAGCAAGGACCGGAACGGTTACCCGGCGGCGGACGTGGTGTTGTGCATCAACACATTGTTGAACGCAGCCATCGAGGTCCGCGAGCCATTGATCGAGCGGACCGTTCGCAGCGTGAAGAGGGGGGGACATCTCTTGCTGGTCGTGCCCTCCTTGAATTCGGCTTTGCTCACCGCCTACCGCCACTTGCAATGGAACCTGCGGAACGGCATGGACCCGAAGGATGCCCAGCGGGAGGCCGCTCTGAACAGCAAGGGGCTTGAACATGGCACGGTGCACATAGACAACGTGCCGACGAAGCACTACCTGAAGGAGGAGCTGGAGGCGCTTCTCGACGCGCGCGGGTTCGATGTGCTGGCCATCGAGAAACTGGAGTATCCTTGGAGCACGGAGTTCGATTCACCGCCGCGCTGGATGAAGGCGCCCTACCCCTGGGACTGGTTCGTTGCGGCCCAGCGCCGTTGATCGTCAGGAGACGGAAGACCGCCCCAGCAGCAGGTCCATGTAGAACCCCGGTCTCTTCAGCTTCTCGCGCAGGTCGAGGTCGGTGAACATGCTGCTGATCGTGTCGGCAAGGGCCGGGTTCTTGCTGGCCCGGTCCACCACGAAGTCGAACAACCAGGCCTGGTTGGCCATGCGTTGCAGTCGGGTGCTGATGGCGAGCTCCTTACCCAGGCGCCTCCACACGCGTTGATCGTACTGCTTTGCCGCGCTCACCGACAGATCACCGCTCGCGATCATCTCGTGCGCGACATCCGCTGCATGGACCCCGCTGATCATCGCATGACTGATGCCCTCTCCCGTGAAGGGATCGATCAGGTGCCCCGCATCGCCCACGAGCAGGTATCCATCTCCGCTCAGTCCATGGCGCTTGCTCGCCAGTGGAAGACCCATGCCCTGTATGCTTCCTTCCTGGTGAGCATTGGCGAACCGGTCCTTCAGTTGTGGATGTGTCGAAAGCAGCTCCTTCAGCAGGATCTTCAGGTCCGCCCGACGCTTCCTCACCACATCACTGCGTAAGCCCAGACCGACATTGGCCCTGCCCCCCGAAAGCGGGAAGACCCACAGATAACCGGGAAGGAGGTCCTTCAGGAAGATGAGCTCGATGAAGCCATCCGGATCGAGCTCGCTCACACCGCTGTAATAGGCGCGCACACCAGCCGCATGGTGTTTCGCTGCCATAGGCAGGCCGGCGACCTTCCGGGCAAAGGTGGAATTCGCTCCTGAGGCATCAATGATCAATCGTGCATCGATTGTTCTTCCATCCGTGGAACCGATCCGCCAACCGCTCGGAACGCGTTCGTGGGACTTCGCCGTGAAGCCTTCGATCACCTTGGTTCCGTTCAGCGTGCGCACATGTTGGATGAGCAGGTCGTCGAAGTGGAAGCGAGGCATGATCACACCGGGGGCCTCGCCCACGCCGGTCCTGCGTGAGAAGGGAACGCGCAAGGCCCGGCCGCTGGGTGCCACGAACGTGACACCCCAGCTGGGCATACCGCTCGCATCGGCCTTCACCGTGGAAGCGAGCCGCGCATCCAGCCGCTCGAGGGTGCGCATCACCTTCCCGCTCAGCGCATCACCGCATACCTTGTCGCGTGGGAACCGTGCCTGGTCAACGAGGATCGCTCCGATGCCGTGGCGAGCCAGTTGGATCGCCGCAGCACTACCACCGGGACCACCGCCGATGATGCAGATGTCCGTTCGGAGCGCGTCGGACATGATGGTCAACCACGCATGGGGGCCGTTGTGAACAGATCGAGGAAGCGGACATCGTTCTCCCAGTACATCCGAAGATCGGGCACGCGATAGATCAACTGGGCGATGCGTTCCACGCCCATACCGAAAGCAAAGCCACTGTACACCTCGGGGTCGATGCCGCAATTGGAGAGCACGGCGGGATCCACCATGCCGCAACCCATGATCTCCACCCACCCACTGTGCTTGCAGATGTTGCAGCCCGCACCACCGCAGATACTACAGCTCATGTCCACTTCGGCGCTTGGTTCGGTGAAGGGGAAATAGCTCGGCCGCATCCGGATGGTGACATCCGGGCCGAAGAGGCTCTTCGTGAAGTGGTCCAGCGTCCCTTTCAGATCGGCGAAGCTCACACCCTTGTCCACGTATAGGCCTTCCACCTGGTGGAACATGCAATGCGCCCGTGCGCTGATCGCCTCGTTGCGATAGACGCGACCCGGGGAGACGGTCCGGATGGGTGGCTTGCTGTTCTCCATCACACGCACCTGTACGCTGCTCGTATGGGTGCGAAGGGCACGGTCCTTTCCTTCCACGAAGAAGGTGTCCTGCATGTCACGCGCGGGATGGTCGGGTGGGAAGTTGAGCGCACCGAAATTGTGATGGTCGTCCTCCACCTCTGGCCCCTGGCTCACGGTGTACCCGATGCGGGTAAAGACACCGACGATGCGGTCCATCACAATGCTGATCGGATGCTGGGTGCCAAGCGGATCCAGGCGTGCCGGCGCGCTCAGGTCGATCACGGTCCTGACGGACCCTGGACCATCCGTTGTCACGATATCACGCAGGGCGTCCAGCCGGGCCTGGGCAGCTTGTTTCAACAGGTTCATGCGCTGCCCCAATGCGCGTTTCTCTTCAGAGGATACCGTGCGGAACGCTTCGAACAGCTCGGTCACCGCACCGTTGCGACCGAGCATCGCTACACGGAATTTCTCCACCTCATCAACCGTGGTGGCACGGGCGTCCTCCAATGCCTTCTCCAAGGCGGCGATCCGTTCGATCAAGTTCATGGCAACAAGCGCGTATACATCGGTATGTCCTCCAGTGGTCGGTCCCAGGTGTTGCACGGTGCACCGGCGATCACCTCCAACACCTCCAGCCCTTCGATCACCTCGCCGAAGATGGTGCACTGTCCGTCCAGGTGAGGGGTTCCGCCCACCGCGGCATAGATACGGCGGTCTTCTTCCGTGTAGGCGATGGGGTGATCTCGTCGATCATTGATCGACCGCAGCTCCTTCTCGTCGTAGGGCACACCAAGGACAATGAAGAACTGATCGCGGTGGGAACGACCGGCAAGCGCTGGACCATCCCCCGCAGGAGAAGCGGATAGCACCCCATGGCGGTGGATCGCACCTGGAAATGAATTGACGGGAAACCCGACCGTATCCTGATCCAAGCCAAGGGGGATCCCGGCGTTGGCGTTCCGGGATCCCGGATCGCCGGCCTCAATGGCAAAGCCAGGGACCACACGGTGAATGAGGGTGCTGTCCAGCGAGTGGTCCAATACCCTGGAAATGAACCGATCACGTAGTTCTGGCGTCTCGTTGTAAAGCGCCACCACCATGTTGCCGAAGCGGGTGCGCAACTCGACCAACGGGCGCTTGGTCGCGATCGGACCCTGGGCCAGGCCAGGCAACCCCATGCCCATCAGGGATGTCAACAGGGCGAGGAGCCCGAACGTGCGCGACATGGCGGACTTGTTTACCTTTGGCATTCCTCGAAAAGTCCTTGATCCTCAAAGGCCCACAAAAGTATACCAATGGTCACTTCGTACTTCCGACCCCTTACCCGGATGATGCTGGTCGGGTTGCTGGCATTCGGAGCCTCCGCATGCAACAAGGAGAAGCCCACCACCGTGGTGATCACGGTGAAGGACATGGAGGGTCGGTTGGTACCCGATGCTTACGTGAAACTCTTCGCCAACCCCGCGGTCCCGCAGAAGCCGGACCTCACCCGTTTGTTGCAGGAGGGCCAGACCAAGGGCAATGGCACGGTGGAGTTCGATTACTCCGGGCTTTATGAGCAGGGCCAGGCCGGGTTCGCCGTCCTCGATGTGTACGCCGAGAAGGATACCCTCTTCGCCGAAGGCATCATCAAGGTGCTGGAGGAGGAGACGAACGAGCAGACGCTGATCCTGGAGGAGATGCCGGACTGACCCGGTTCATGCTTCGAAATAGGCCAGCACGGCTTCTTTCATCAGCCGCTCCTGTTCTTCCGCGCCGAGCGGCGGCAGGTCCTTGATGCGTTCGAAGTGCGGCCACCCGTCAGCATCGCGTCCCAACTCCTTGTAGTAGCCGAAAGGCAGCAGCACAACGCAGATGGCGATGTGCATCAGGGCCACTTTCTCGTCCTTCTTGAACTCGCGTGCATCCTGACCGAGCTCCTGAACGCCGATCAGGAAGAGCATCGCATTCAGATCGATCGTGCCCGCGTCGAACCGCCTGGACAGCTTCGTCACCAGGTCGCGCCAACGCTTTTCAAAGGAGAGGTCCACGGTCTTCGTGGGTGGTTTGGGGCGCAAAGATGAAGTTCCCGATCTTCAACGCCGCATGAACTGGTTGGATTGGGCCATCGTGGCGCTGGCGGCCTATGCTGCAGTGAAGGGCTTCTCGCGCGGCTTCATCGTGGAGCTGGCCTCCCTTGTGGCGTTCGTCGCTGCGGTGTGGGCCGGCATCCATCTGAGCGAACGCGTTGCCGCGTCAACGGGCCTCGGCACCGACAACGCCGCGCTGGCCTTCCTGGTCACCTTCGTCGCGGTGTTGGTCGGCATCCACCTGCTCGCTCGTGGGCTGACCACCTTGGTGGATATCGCACAGCTCAGCCTGCCCAACAAATTCGGTGGACTCTTCTTCGGGGTCGTGCGCTCGGCGTTCATGCTCAGCGTCACGCTCAACCTGCTGGTGGGATATTCCGAAGGAGCCATTCCACCGACTGAGGCGCGCGAGGGCTCGCGCTTGTATGCCCCCATCCGTTCGTTCGCGCCTATGCTGGTACCCACTTTGGAGGAGACGAAATGGGTGCGCAACGCCGTGGACCGTGCGAAGAAGGAGCTGGACCGGGTGATCGATCGGTCAGACCGATGAGGGCGCAAGCGACCGACGTGCGCGGTAGCTGAAGAAGAGGATGCTGATCCCGACCACCAGCGCGACAACCACCGTGAACCAGCTGGTCCAGGACAACAGGTCCGTCCGGTGCAGCACGATGACCAGGGTTCCCGACATGTACAGGAGCCGGAGGACCTCCAACGGTATGGCCCATCTACGGGCCTGCATGATGCCACCCCAGCTCACGATCATGCCGAAGATGCCGACGGAAAGCATGAAGCGGTCCACTGCGGAGAGCGGCCACTGCATGTTGATGGTGACGTACATGTATCCAAGGCCGAGCAATACCTGTGCAACGATGTAGCCGGACATGCCAGGAAAGCCCTTGCTTCGGAACTTGACCTGTTCCGTGAGCGTGTAGCCGATCACCGAGGAAGCTTCATGGGAGCGCAGATCGGCCGGGCGCCAGCCGGTTGGCATGAACCAGATGCGCAACTTGTCCCACCAGCTACGGGTGTTCCACGCATCGCTGCACAACTGCCGCCAGAACTGGAAGTTGATGAGGAAGGGGTCCCACGAGCGCGGCGGGTGCGTGATGCCGTAGCAGACCTCCTCCACCTCCTCTTCATAACTGCCGAAGAGCTTGTCCCAGATGATCACGAACTCAGCGTAGTTCTTGTCGATGTATTGCGGATTGACCCCATGGTGCACACGGTGGTGGCTCGGCGTTACGAAGAGTCGTTCCAGCCAGCCAAGCCGACCGATCAAGCGCGTGTGATGCCAGTAGGCGAGGAGGAGATGCACGGCAGCCACGGCGTAGACCTGCTCGGGGGTGAAGCCTATGAGCACGAGCGTCCAATCGAAGAACAGGAATTGGAACAGGCGCTGGGTGAAGCTGGCGCGGATGCCCACCGAGAGGTTCATCTCCTCGCTGCTGTGGTGCGGCATGTGCGCGGCCCAGAAGATGTTGACGCGATGGCCCGTGCGGTGGAACCAGTAGAAAACGAAGTCGGAAAGGATCAGCAGAGCGAGCATGCTGTACCATGTGGTGGGGATGGTCCAGGGAGCGAACTGGTGCAGCCACCCATAGAACTTGTACACGAAGAAGGCGACCGCCAGATTGATGCACTGGTTGCCGATCCCCGTGCCGAGGTTCGCGATGGTGTCCTGGAAGTCGTACACGCCCTTCCTTCCTCGCAAGCTCTCGATGATCTCCAGCAGCAGGAGCAACACCACGATCGGAGTGATGAAGGCGTAGACGTTCATATCAGCCAATATATCACAGCACCGTGCGGCGCGGGGATGAACGGGCTGTCCAGCAGCTCGAAGGAACGCGGCCGGTCACGCCTTGCGCACACGCACGGCGTTCATGCCGCGGGGTCCGCGCTCCGTCTCGAAGACCACCTTGTCGTTGGCCTGCACGTCGTCCAACAATCCACTCACATGAACGAAGAACCGCTCCTTGCCACCATCCTCCTGGATGAAGCCGAAGCCCTTGACGGTATCGAAGAAGTCGATGCGACCGGTGCGCTCATTGCTCATTTCTTCATGCTCCCTGGCAGGGACCCCGATCTCGATCTCCTCGAGGGAGATCTCCTTTCGCTTGGTCGGGTCCGGCGGGGTGTCCGTGATGCGGCCGAACTCATCCACATAGGCGATCATGTTATCCAGCCCACCCCCACTGGAGTTCGCTTTGCGCTCTTCCTTGCGGCGCGCTTTCTCTTCCTGTTTCTGTTGGCGCTTCTTTTCCTTTTCGCGCTTATTGAATGATCCTGATGATGCCAAGTGAGCGGGTTGTGGTTATGTCTTTCCTAGCACTCCGGGACCCGGAATGGCTGGAAAGGCGACATAAAGATAAGGCCTGGGACCGGTGATCAGTAGGAACGAGTACCCGGTTGACCGCCGAAGCCGGTTTGTCAGCCCTCGATCACGAGCCCATGCCGCAACAGCAGACCCTGCAAACCTTCCATGGAGAAGCGTGCTCCTTTCATCCTGTTCCGTTCGGGATCGATGATCAAACCCCGGGTTCCGCGCAGATCGGCGCCTTCAAGCTTCGTTCCATCGAAGACCGCCTCGCTGAGGTCGGTACCGCTCAAAGTCGCCCCGCTAAGGTCCGCCCCGCTCAGATCCACGCCGATCATTCGCGAGGCCCCGAGGTCGGTCCTCCTCAGGTCGAGGCCGCAGAAGGTGGCATAGTCCAACTGGCAGCGCTCGAATGAGAGGGCGAGCAGGAAGGCATTGCAAGTGTCGAAGCGAACCCCCAGAAGCTTGCATTCCTTGAAACGGACCTTCCGGAACGCCGTGCCGACCACGATCGCATTGCTCAGGTCGCAGGCTTCGAACGTGCAATCGCTGAACTGGGCTTTCGATAGATCAACGCCCGACCAAACGCACGAACGGAACACACATCCTTCGAACTCAGTTTGACGGAGCACTTGAAGGGCAGGGTCAGGACCGATGAAGGTCTTATCCTCATGGAATGTGCCCATCGTCCGCGCTGAACTTGTTCAATTGGAAGAGGCCCGATCCTGAATGGCCGCGATGCCCGGGAGCACCTTGCCTTCCAGGTATTCGAGCATGGCACCACCACCCGTGCTCACGTAGCTGATGCGTGACGCCAAGCCGAACTGGTTCACAGCGGCCACACTGTCACCCCCGCCGACCAAGGAGAAGGCGCCCTTGTCCGTGGCTTCGGCGACCGCTTCCGCAATGGCGATGGTGCCCAGCTGGAAGGGCTTCATCTCGAAGACGCCCATGGGGCCGTTCCACAGCAGGGTCCTGCTACGGTGGATGGCGGCTTGGAACCCCCCGATGCTCTTCGGTCCGATGTCCAGCGCCATCCAACCATCGGGTACCGCGTCGGCCGCGCAATGGTCGGTATTGGCGTTCTCGGCAAAGGCATCGGCCACAACGGCATCCGTCGGGATGTGCAGTTTCACGCCTTTCTGGGCGGCTTCATGGATGATGGTCCGTGCGGTGTCAAGCAGATCATCCTCCACGAGCGAGGCACCGGTCTGCCCGCCCTGCGCCTTCACGAAGGTGTTGGCCATACCACCGCCGATGATGAGCTCGTCGCACGTGCCGATCAGGTTCCGCAGCACGTCGATCTTACTGCTCACCTTGCTGCCGCCGACGATGGCGGTCATTGGCCGCTGCGGGTTCCCGAGCACCTTGCCCACACTGTCTATCTCGGCCTGCATCAATGATCCGAAGAGCTTGTCATCGGGGAAGAACTTCGCGATGACGGTGGTGCTGGCATGGGCGCGGTGAGCGGTGCCGAAAGCATCGTTCACGAACACATCGCCCAGTTCGCTCAGCGACCGGCTGAAGGCCTCATCGCCAGCCTCTTCCTCGGGGTGGAAGCGCAGATTCTCCAGCACCAACACCTCACCCGGTTTCAGCGCGGCGGCCTTCGCCGTCGCATCCGGCCCGACACAGTCCGTCGCGAATTGAACAGGTACACCCAGCAGGTCGCTGAGGTGCTCGGCCACGGGCTTCAGGCTCATCGCCGGGTTCACCTTCCCCTTGGGCCGGCCGAGGTGGCTCATGAGGATCGCGCTGCCACCATCCTTCAGGATCTTCTGCACCGTGGGAACGATGGCGCGCGCACGGGTATCGTCGGTCACGATCCCGTTCGCATCCTGTGGTACATTGAGGTCCACACGTACCAGCGCTTTCTTGCCTGCGAAGGAGTAAGTGTTCATCGTTTGCATGGCCGCGAAAGTAGGGGCGGGGATTTCCTCGCCCCTACTTTCGCGGTGTGTTGTTCACCAAGGTCATCGGTCACGCGGCACTGAAGGCGAAGCTCATCGGCAACATCCGGGAAGGACGGGTGGCGCATGCGCAGCTGTTCATTGGCCCACGCGGCGGGGGGAACCTGCCGCTGGCGCTGGCCTACGCCCAATACCTCCTGTGCCAGGACCGGGATGAGGCCGATGCCTGCGGCAAATGCCCGTCCTGCCTGCAGATGGCCAGGTTGGAGCACCCGGACGTGCATCTGGAGTTCCCTGTCTTCTTCACGGAGAAGGTGAAGGTGTGCGAGCCGTTCACGGCCCAATGGCGGCAGGCCGTGCTGCAGAACCCGTACGTGGATATCGAGCAGTGGCGGGACCAGCTGGAGAGCGAGAACAAGCAGCTTCGCATGGGCGTGGATATCGCCCAGGAGATCCAGCGGAAGTTGAGCCTGCGTTCCTTCATGGGTGGCTACAAGGTGATGCTGATCTGGCTACCGGAGCTGATGGACGCGCCGGCGGCCAACAAACTCCTGAAGGTGCTGGAGGAACCGGAGCCGAACACCGTGTTCCTGCTCGTGAGCGTGGATGCGGAGCAGCTACTGGCCACCATCCTGAGCCGCGCACAACTCGTGAAGGTACCGGCACTTCGCCCCACCGATCTGGCTGTGGCGTTGCGCGAACGCTTCCCGGAACTGTCCGAGGACGAAGCCATGGCCATCGCGCTGCGGAGCGAAGGCGACCTCCTGGAGGCCGTGGACATGGCCAACAAGAACGAGGAGGAGCTCTTCGTCTTCTTCCGGGATTGGTTGCGCGCGTGCTTCAAGCGCGAGGTGAACGTGGCCGTTGAGTTCGGAGAGGCTTTTCAGAAGATGGGTCGTGAGCGGCAGAAATCCCTGATGCGCTACGGGCTCTACTTGATGAGGCAGTGCGCCCTGCAATGGCAGAACGTACCGGAGCTGGTGCGCGTGCTGGGCCAGGAGCAGGAGTTCGTGCAGAACTTCAGCAGGCTATTGAACGATGCGAACGTGGACGGGATCCGTCAGGAACTGGAGACCGCACATTACCATGTCGAGCGGAACGCCAACCCGAAGATCCTTTTCAGCGACCTGAGCTATAGGATGATGGGGTTGTTGCGGGCGGTGCCTGCCTAGGTCTGCACTGGATCGTCGGACTGTTGACGCAGCGTGCTTGCTCCTGTCCTGAACCCTCCGCCAGAACGACCTTCCTATCTTCGCCCCTTACCACCCCCACGAACGGGCTGGAACTGAGCGATATGGCATGTGCGGGATGTAGCACGGTGGGACCGGACGGGAAACCGGCCGGATGCAAGAGCAACGGATATTGCAGCACCAGTGGTTGCAACAAGCTGGGCGTCTTCGACTGGCTCACCGGTGTACCGCTGCCCAATGGCCAGCAGGCCTTCGATGGGGTTGAGGTACGCTTCAAGAACACCCGGAAGGCCTTCTAC
>JAKQEI010000023.1 GCA_029573495.1 Bacteroidota bacterium
GCACCTGCTTTCCAACGACAGCCAACTCGATTCCATCTACGTTCACCTGTTCCCAGCCCGGTATGGCCGCCGCGCCATGGGATTCCTTGCGCGTTTCGAAGGAGACCAGACAACAGGTACCGACGAACGCTCAACAACAGGATACACGCTGTGGCCGAACCCCGTCAGAGACCTGTTGACGGTGCGACTGGACCGCTTCGACGGTTCTCCCTTGGAGATGGAAGTGACCACCTTGGATGGCCGCTGCGTGCTGCGCAACACCAGCATGGCCAGCCTATCCGAGTTGCAGATGGATGTCAGTGGCCTTGCCCCGAGCCCTTACTTACTCACCATCCGTTCTGCGACGAGTACACAGACGCAACGCTTCATCAAACAGTGATATGGCACGGCGTCAGCGAATGGAATTCCCTGCATTCAACGTGCACCGCTGGTTCTCGGTGATCCGGGCAGCAGTGCTGGTGGCCCTCTCACTGGTGGGACCGGCCCATGCCCAACTGCGCATCAACGAGATCCTCGCGGTGAACACCACCGTGCAGCACGATCCCGACATGGGTGAGTTCGCCGACTTCTTGGAGCTCCGCAACGCCTCCGCGCTCGCCGTTGATCTCGCCGGGTACAGCATCGGACAAGACTCCGACGGCAGCGACGCTTGGACCCTTCCCGCCATCACCTTGCCACCCGGTGGCCTCTTGCTCATTTGGGCTGACGGACTCGACCTACGCCCCGGCGAACAGGCCTTCGTGCCTTACCGGAACCTCACCACCACGATGACCGCTTGCCATGCGGACTTCAAACTATCCGGCGATGGAGAGTACATCGGGGTGTTCAACGCGCAGGGCACCGCGGTGGATGAACTCACCTACGGGGTGCAAACGCCAGATATCGCTTTCGGGGTGGCGTCGAACGATGCGGACAGCTGGCTCTACTTCAGCGAACCAACGCCCGGTGAGGCGAACACGGCTTTCGGTTCGCCGCAGATGACGAGCGCTGATTCACCGTCAGCCTCCCTGTCGGATGGCATCTACCAAGGCGTGCAAAGCCTCACGCTCAGCACCACGGAGGCGAACGCCACCATCCGCTACACCTATGATGGCTCCACACCGAACACGGCATCGCCGCTTTACGGCGGGGCCATCCCGATCAGCGTCAGCCTCTGCATCAAGGCCAGGGTCTATGTCGAAGGCAAAATGCCCAGCGCGGTGATCACCCGCACCTTCCTGATCAACGAGGACGACCAATTCCCGATCCTATCCATCACGGCCGACAGCGACGAGCTCTATGGCTTCGACTTCGGCATCCTGCAGCATGCGATCAAGGACCGTGAGGTGCCAGCAAACCTCAGCTTCTTCGAACCTGGCACCAACACCCCGGCCTTTGCGGTCGGTGCGGGCATCCGGGTCTTCGGCACCTCCATCTACAACCTGCCACAGCGCCCGCTTTCCGTGCGCTTCCGCGAAGACTACGGCACCGAAGTGCTCAACTATCCGCTGTTCCCGGAAAAACCCATCCAACGCTACGCCTCCTTTCTGCTGCGCAACGGCGGCAACGACCATAACACGGCCTTCTTCCGCGATGGCTTGGGTGCCAATCTGGTGAAAGGGAAAATGGACATCGACCACCAGGACCATCGGCCCTGCGCAGTGTTCATCAACGGAAGTTACCAGGGCATCTACGAATTGCGCGAGCGCCTGGATGAACGGTACATCGGCAGCAACCACGAGGTGGACGCCACCAACCTGGACTACCTGGAGGACAGTCTGGTGGTGAACAGCGGTGATCAATACAGCTACAGCGCCTTACTGGACTTCGTAGCCAACAACGACATGGCCGACTCGGCGAACTACGCCGCCGTGGCCAACCAGCTCGATGTGGATGAGTTCCTGAACTTCACCATCCTGCGCGCCTTCATCGGTTATCGCATCGCCGACCTCAACGATCGGTATTGGCGATCGAGGGATGAGAACGGACGCCAACGGTGGCGCTGGATCGCAGCCGACTTGGAACATGGCTTCGGCCAACTTGGTGGCGATCCCGTGGACGCCAACACCATCTCCACCATCGCGGGGCTGTCCGGCGATCTTCCTGAATGGTCTACACGGCTCCTGAACAAGCTGCTCCAGAACCGCACGTTCCGCGACGAGTTCATCCAGCGCTCCGCCGCGTACCTCAACACCCACTTCAATGCGAGCACCACGGTGGCCATCGTGGACAGCCTGCAGAACGTGTTCCAACCCCAGATGCCGCGCCACATCGGGCGCTGGAACAGCCCGCCTTCCATGGCTGCTTGGATCGCGAACGTGGACCTGATCCGCAATTTCCTCCAACAGCGCCCCGCCCACTACCGCCAGCACCTCACCGACCTGTTCGGCACCACGGATGGCGCTCAAGTGGCACTGCATATCAGCGGTGCAGGTTCGGTGGTCATGAGCGGAGTAGCCTTCAGCTCCGATACCACTGGTGTTTTCTTCCGCGATGCGGCCATCACCCTGCAAGCCCTGCCAGCAACAGGGCACCGTTTCGTGCAGTGGCTGGGGGTCGATGACACCGACGCCGATGCCCGCCTGACCCCGGTCGGCGACACGTCCATCGTGGCCGTCTTCGAAGCCGTGGAGAACCTGAGCATCATCCCACCACTGGTGACACAAGACACCACGCTGGCCGCAGCCGCATCGCCCTGGTACGGCCTCGAGGATGTGGTGATCATGCCCGGTGCCCGCCTCACCGTGGAAGCCGGTGCCACCCTGTTGATGACCGATGGCGTCTGCTTCGATGTGCAAGGTGGACTCGCCTTCGCAGGTACGCCGACGGATCGCATCCAGGTGTTCTCGGATCCTGCACCCTCCGCACGGCGCTCCTTCTACGGGCAGCATGGCAAATGGGGAAGTATCCAAGCATACTCCCCATCGGACAGCCTCCTCGTCCGCCACACCGACCTACGCCACGGAAGCTTTGGCCGCGACCGTTCCCTGCACTACTCTACCCTTTCCGCCTACCAGGCCGACATCGCCGTGGAAGGCAGCACTATCACCGATGGACTGGCACCCTTGATCGCACGCGGCGGCAGCGCACGCATCACCGGCAGCAGCTTCCACACCTTCAACAGCGTGAACGGCTTCATCAGCCTGTACGACATGGACGCGCCGCACATCGAGGCCTGCACCTTCGATGGCAACCGGGCCATCAACACCGATGCCATCGACCTCAAGGGCATCACCAACGGGGTGGTGCGCGGCAACCGCATCCGTGGCTTCCTTGGATCCAACTGCGATGGCATCGACCTCGGCATTTACTCCGACAACGTGCTCGTGGAAGAGAACATCATCCACGACTGTTCGGACAAAGGCATCTCCGTCGGATCGCAGTCCAACGCGCTCATCCGCCGCAACATCATCCACGACTGCGACCTGGGCGTGGCCGTGAAGGACAGCCTCGCCTTGGCATACCTGGACCAGAACACCTTGTACGGCAACCGTATCGGCGTGACCTGCTATGAGAAGAGCACCTTGCGCGGCGGTGGCACGGCATTCGTGAAGAACACGATCCTCTCCGCCAGCACCGACTCCAGCATCGCGTTCGACACGCGCTCCATGATCACGGTGAGCTACTCCCTCTCCGACCGCGAACCCTTGGAGGGGGTAGGGAACCTGAACACCGATCCGCTGCTCGTACATCCAAGCACCGGCAACTTCGAACTGCAGCCGGGGTCGCCCTGCATCGATTCCGGCGACCCCACCACCGCCCCCGATGACGATGGCAGCGCAGCGGACCGTGGCGCCTACTACACGCACAACGGCGCATTCGGGTTGACCGTGCATGTGAACGAATGCGCTTACCACCCTTCCGACCTGTACGACACCGGTGATTGGGTGGAGCTGCACAACAACACCGATGCGCCGGTAGACCTCTCCGGTTGGCGCCTGGCGCACGGGCTGCACGAATACACCATACCCCCGAACACCTTCATCGTACCTGGGGGCTATCGCGTGATCGCTCAAGAACGGCAACGGTTCCAAGCGCTGCACCCAGCGGTATCCGACGTGCTCGGCGACTTCCACTTCGACTTGGACAATGCCGGTGGGAAGGTCGCCTTGTACGATGCCTCGGGCGCCTTGATCCACAGCCTGCGTTATGCCGACCACCGCCCCTGGCCCCCACTGGCGGACGGCCATGGTGCCACCGCGGAACTCGAACAGGACAGCGAGAGCAACCTACCCACCGATTGGCGCGAAAGCCATGTACTGATGGGCACGCCGGGCGCAGCGAACAGCTTGCCCATCGCCGTCACGGGGCTTTATGTGAATGAAGTGATGGCCTCCAACACCAGCACAATAGCTGATGAGCTGGGCGAGTACGACGATTGGATCGAACTGTACAACGCCACCGACCAACCCCTGAACGTGGGTGGACTGTGTTTCACCGATGATGTGTTGGACGTCACCCGTGCCCAACTGCCGCTGGACCATCCGGAAAGCACCACCATACCGGCACAGGGCTTTTTGGTGCTCTGGGCCGATGGCACACCCGCACAAGGCCCGTTGCACGTGGACTTCAAGCTGGGTGCGAGCGGTGAAACGGTGAGCATCCACCAGCGCGATGGTGCAGGATACCTGGAACGCGAGCGGTTCGAGTTCGGCGCACAGGAGAATGACGTTTCGTTCGGTCGCTACCCGGACGGCAGCGTGGTACTGCAGGCGATGCAGCCGACCCCGGGAGGTTCGAATGTGGCCTCGGGTTTGACGGTGCTTGAAAAGGCTGGCCTGGAGATCTTCCCGAATCCATTCACCGATCACCTTAACATCAGCACGGGAGCAGTGGCCCAGCCCTATCGCCTGATCGTTCTGGACGCGCTTGGTCGCAAAGTGATCGAGCATGCATCGCGAACCGATGCTGGTCTTGTGTTACACAGGGATGATCTGGCGCCCGGTCCCTATTCCATCACGGTTATCGACGTGCTCGGGAAAACATACAGGGCCAAAGCGATCGCCCGGTGAGGATCTGGCGGATGATCCGTTGCCTTAAGGGATCATCATGGAGATCGCCGGTCTTGGCGCCAAGTCGATCTTTACGCCCCCATGACCCGCAAGGAAAAGGCTGCCTTCGTCGCGGAGAAACTCGCAGAACTGTACCCGCGCACGTCCATCCCCCTGGACCACGAGGACCCCTATACGCTGCTGGTGGCGGTGGTCCTGAGCGCGCAGTGCACGGACAAGAAGGTGAACGAGATCACCCCGCTGCTCTTCGCCAAGGCACGCACCCCGCAGCAGATGATGAAGTTGCGCGTGGAGGAGATCCAGGACATCATTCGCCCATGCGGTCTCTCGCCCATGAAGAGCAAGGGCATCCATGGGCTTTCGCGGATCATCGTGGAAGAGCATGGCGGCCAGGTACCGGCGGACTTCGCCGCGTTGGAGGCCTTGCCGGCCGTTGGTCACAAGACGGCGAGCGTGGTGATGAGCCAGGCCTTCGGGATGCCGGCCTTTCCCGTGGATACGCACATCCATCGGCTGGCCTGGCGCTGGACCTTGAGCACGGGCCATAGCGTGGAGCGCACGGAAGCCGACCTGAAACGCCTCTTTCCTGAAGAGACCTGGAACGACCTGCACCTGCGGATCATCTACTTCGGACGGGAATATTGCCCGGCGAAGGGCCACGACCCGTTGAAGTGTCCGATCTGTTCGGTCCTAGGGCGGAAGGAGCTGTTCCAGTGAGCGATCTTTGCGGCCGTGATCGGCGCCCTCGGCTATTACCTGGCTCTCCCCTTCCTCTACGGCATCGCCCTGCTGCCGTTCCCGCTGCTATACCTGCTCAGCGATGTGCTGCGCCTGCTGTTGTTCGGGGTCTTCGGCTATCGGCGGAAGGTCGTCCTTACCAACCTACGCAACAGTTTCCCGGAGAAAAGCGAGGAAGGGATCCAACGGATCCGGCGCCGGTTCGAGCAGTGGTTCTGCGACCTCACCCTGGAGACCATCAAGACCCTCACCATCTCGCCGACGGCTGTGCGACGGCGGGTGGACTTTGAGGGGGTGGAACTGCTGCGGCGCTATGCCGAACAAGGCCAGAGCGTGGTGCTGGTACTGGGTCATTTCGGGAACTGGGAGCTTGCGGGGGCGCGGTACAGCGCAGAGCCGGGGCTTCCGCAGCTCTATGTGATCTACCACCCCTTGCAGAACAAAAGGTTCGACCGGCTTGTTCATCATATGCGTACCCGACATGGCACGCGCCTGTACACGATGCGGGAAACGAGCAAGTCCATGTTGCGTGACCGTCACCTGAACACGGCCACCGCCTTCATCGCCGACCAGACCCCTGCACCCGAACGGGCCCATTGGATGACCTTCCTGAACCAGGACACGCCGGTCTTCCAAGGCACCGAGTCACTCTCCAGGAAGCTCGGATACCCGGTGGTCTACATCAGCATCACCCGTCCGGGTCGCGGCCACTACCATTTGCAAGTGGAAACGCTCGTGGCGGACCCGAGGTCGACCGACGAGGGGGAGATCACCGAGATCCATACCCGCCGATTGGAACAGGATATCATCAACTATCCCGACCTTTGGCTCTGGACACATCGCCGTTGGAAGCACCAACGGCCAGCGATGAAGTGATGAGCAACGTGAACGAAAAGGAACTGATCCTGGCCACCAAGCCCTTCGCCAAGGAGGTGCGGTGGAAGAGTTGGTGGCACCTCTTCTCCACGGGGCTGTTGTTGGCAGGCACCTATTTCGGGATCTTCTGGCCGACTTCCCCCCTGTGGCTCATGTGGTTATGCGCGATCCTGGCGGGTCTTCTGATCGCCCGGATGTTCATCATCTACCATGACCATCAACACAAGGCCATCCTGCAGAACAGCAAGTTCGCCGATGGGGTGATGACGTTGTGGGGGCTGTTCGTCCTGGCGCCCACGAGCATCTGGAAGCGTTCCCACGACCACCATCACACCCACAACAGCAAACTATACACCAGCAGCATCGGTTCTTACCCGATCGTGACCGTCGAGAAGTTCAAATCGTTCACCAAACGCGAACGGAGCATTTATCTCTTCATCCGCCACCCGCTCACCATCATGTTCGGGTACCTCACGGTCTTCCTGTATGGCATGTGCGTGCGTTCCTTCGTGAACAACCGCACCAAGCACTGGGATTCCCTCATAGCCGTGGTGCTGCATGCCGGCATGGGAGTGCTGATCGTATGGTTACTGGGTTGGACGGCCTTCTGGCTCGGCTTGGTGACGCCAGCGGCCATCGCCTTGGGCTTCGGCGCCTACCTCTTCTATGCCCAGCACAACTTTCCAACGGCCACCTTCGCCGACAAGGATGGCTGGAGCTATGTGAACGCGGCCCTTGGAAGCAGCAGTTACATGCGCATGAGCAGGGTGATGCACTGGTTCACGGGCAATATCGGCTACCATCATATCCACCACCTCAACGCGCGGATCCCGTTCTACCGCCTGCCGGAGGTGTTCAAGGCCATCCCGGCGCTGCAGAAAGCCAAGACGACCTCGCTCAAGCCAGCGGAAATGCTCCGCTGCCTTCGCTTGAAGGTCTGGGATCCGGAGCGGGGCCGGTTGATCGGCTTCCGCGAACTGGGTGGATGACCCGTTTCAGTTCAGGATGATGGCGATCTCCCCGACAGGAGGAGCGTCCACCAACTTCAGGGCCTTGGAATAGCCCAGAATGAATTGGATGCTGGCTTCGCGCGGACCGGGGGCGATCTCCTGGGTCATGCTCTTCTTCGGTCGGCGGCTTGCGTTCTTTCGAAGGGTAGAATGCGTCATGTAGGACGTGTTGGTGTGGTTCGGTCTGCTTTGAACGGCACCCACCCACCTTCTATTGTATGGAGCAACATAAATGCCCCACCGGGACGGCCTGGAATAGACGACGGCGACCCACAAAAGAGCCGCCGTCCACTGACCATCAAGGAGTTACATCCTTAGGCTCGCTCCAGCGCGATGTCATTCACCTTGATCATCTTGCGCATGTTGATGAGCGCATACCGCATGCGGCCTAGTGCGGTGTTGATGCTCACATCCGTGTGTTCGGCGATCTCCTTGAAGCTCATCCCCAGATAGGTGCGCATCAACACCACCTCCCGCTGTTCATCGGGCAGGTTGTCGATCAACTTCCGCACATCGGCATCGACCTGCATGTTCACCAGGCGCTGCTCCACGTTCTTAACAGGCTGTGCAATGGTGGCGAACACATCATGCTCATCGTGGCTTCGCACGAGCGGCATCTTCTTCACCCGGCGGAAATGGTCGATCACCAGGTTGTGTGCTATGCGCATCACCCAGGGTAGGAACTTGCCCTCCTCGTTGTACTTCCCCGACTTCAGGGTGTGTACCACCTTGATGAAGGTCTCCTGGAAAAGATCCTCCGTGAGCTCCCGTTCCCGCACGAGCAGGTAGATGTGCGACCACACCTTGCGCTTATGCCGGCTGAGCAATAGCTCAAAGGCCTTTTCGTTGCCTTGTAAGTAGGCGTGTACGAGTTCCTGGTCGTTTAGCACCTTGGATAGCATGGTCTTCCCCTTTTTGGTCCGTTCGAGAGCGGATCGCTTACGTTCAGGGTAGAGTCCGTGCTATTCGTGGATGGGTTAGGTGCTACGTGGGGCTATCGCCCGTTGGTACTTGGACGCAGTTGAAGGGGATAACGTTGCCTGCGGACGATCATTGTGCGCGACAGGTTAATTCTTCCACTGCTCGTCCAAAGATAGGGTCCGGGCCACCAGCAGGGGGCCACCGATCCCTAATTTCGCGCCGCCTTTGCCTGCCTCTACCTCCACAGGACACGCTGCGGTGGCCTCCCACGGCGCCGGGAACGCACGAAAAAGCCTTCATGGGGGCTTCATCCGGGTGCAGGGTGCGCGTGTGCACAACCTGAAGAATGTCAGCGTGGACATACCACGTGGCAAGCTCGTGGTGATCACCGGCCTCAGCGGCAGCGGCAAAAGCAGCCTGGCTTTCGACACCTTATATGCTGAGGGTCAGAGGCGTTACGTGGAGAGCTTGAGCAGCTATGCCCGCCAGTTCATGGGCCGGTTGGAGAAACCGGATGTGGATCGCATCATCGGCATCAGCCCGGCCATCGCCATCGAACAGAAGGTGATGACGAGCAACCCGCGAAGCACGGTGGGCACCAGCACGGAGGTATACGACCACCTCAAGTTGCTCTTCGCCCGCGTGGGCCACACACTCTCCCCTGTCTCGGGCCAGGAAGTGAAACGGAACACGGTGGAGGATGTCGTGGCCGGCCTGCTGACCTTTCCACGTGAGAGCATCGTCCTGATGCTGGCACCTATCCGACCACCATCGGGCCGGTCCTTGAAGGAGCACTTCGGCATCCTGCAACAGCAAGGATACGCGCGGGTCCATGATGGCGAGGCGGTCCATCGTATCGAGGATGTCCTGTCCGCGAAGACGGCGCCCAAAGGCACCTGGTTCCTGGTGATGGACCGGCTGACGGTGAGCACCGACGATCCGGAGAACGACAGCCGTGTGGCGGACAGTGCCGAAAGCGGCTTCTTCGAGGGCCAGGGCGAGTTGATCCTGCTGGGCGAGGATGGCAAGGGCAAGCCCCGGCAGATGGGCTTCAGCGACAGGTTCGAGCTGGACGGCATCGTATTCGAGGAACCGACGCCGAACCTGTTCAGCTTCAACGACCCGGTGGGCGCCTGCCCCAAGTGCGAGGGCTATGGCAATGTCATCGGTATCGATGCGGATCTGGTGATCCCGGACAAGAGCCTGAGCGTGTATGACGATGCGGTGGCCCCGTGGCGCGGTGAGAAGTTGAGCGAATGGAAGGACCACTTCATCCGCGATTGCGCCAAGTACGACTTCCCCATCCACCGCGCCATCCGCGATCTCACCGACACGCAGCGCGACCTGTTGTGGAAGGGCGCACGCGGTCTTCATGGCATCGACCGGTTCTTCCAGTACGTGGAGGAGAAGAGCTACAAGATCCAATACCGGGTGCTGGCGAGCCGTTATCGCGGGAAGACGATCTGCCCCGTGTGCGAGGGCTCCCGCCTGAAGGCCGAAGCACACTATGTGAAGGTGGGCGGCAGGGACATCACCCAGCTTGCGGGCATGCCCATCGACCAATGCGCGCGGTTCTTCGCGGAGCTGGAGTTGAACGAACACGACCAGCGCATCGCCGACCGCCTGCTCAAAGAGATCCGCAACCGCCTCGGCTATCTGGTGGAAGTGGGCGTTGGCTACCTGACCCTGGAGCGGCGCAGCAACACCTTGAGCGGTGGAGAGACCCAGCGCATCAACCTGGCGACATCATTGGGCAGCAGTCTCGTCGGCAGCATGTACATCCTGGACGAACCGAGCATCGGCCTTCACCCGCGTGATACGCTGCGCCTGATCGACGTGTTGAAGAAGTTACGCGACCTCGGGAACACGGTGATCGTGGTGGAACATGATGAGGAGGTGATGAAGGCGGCGGACCATATCATCGACATGGGTCCGATGGCGGGAAGTCATGGCGGTGAGGTCGTCTTCTCCGGGACGCATGACGATCTGCTGCACAGCGAGAGCCTTACGGCACGCTATCTCACCGGCCGGGAGGTCATCCCGCAGCCCACGCGTCGCAAGCAGGTCCGCGATCGCATCATCCTGCGCGGCGCGCGGGAGCACAACCTGAAGGACATCGATGTGGCCTTCCCCCTCCACATGCTCACGGTGGTGACGGGTGTGAGCGGCAGCGGCAAGACCACGCTGGTGAAACGCATCCTCTACCCCGCGCTCAAACGGGAACTCGAGGGCTTCAGCGAGCGACCTGGCGAGCATCGTTCGCTGGAAGGGGACCTGAAGCGCATCGAAGCGGTGGAACTCGTGGACCAGAACCCCATCGGCCGCAGCAGCCGGAGCAACCCGGTGACCTATGTGAAGGCCTGGGACGAGATCCGGCAGTTGTACAGCGAGGTGGACGTTGCGAAGGTTCGCGGCTATCGTCCGGCCTTCTTCAGCTTCAACGTGGACGGCGGACGCTGCGAGGTGTGCCAGGGCGAAGGCCAGGTCCACATCGAGATGCAGTTCATGGCGGACATCAGCCTAACCTGCGAAGCCTGCCACGGCAAACGGTTCAAGGAGGAGATCCTGGATGTGAAGGTGGGTGGCAAGGACGTGGCCGAGGTGCTGGACATGACCGTGGACGACGGCATCGCATTCTTCGGGGAGCACGCAGCCGGTTCGCCGGCCTGCCAGCGCGTTGTGAACAAGCTGTTGCCCCTCCAGGAGACGGGATTGGGCTATGTGAAGCTGGGACAGAGCAGCAGCACCTTGAGCGGTGGTGAAGCCCAACGGATCAAGCTAGCCAGCTTCCTCGCGAAGGGCCAGGAGGAGAAGCCGACGCTCTTCATCTTCGACGAGCCCACCACCGGTCTGCACTTCCACGACATCGCCAAGCTGCTCACCTCCTTCGACATGCTCATCGCCAATGGCCATAGCGTGCTCGTGATCGAACACAACACGGAGGTCATCAGGCGCGCCGACCACATCATCGACCTCGGTCCGGAGGGTGGCGACGGTGGCGGAAGCGTGATCTACGAGGGCACGCCGGAGGGGCTGCTTGAGGCCAAAGGGTCTTACACCGGCGCCTACCTGCGCAGCCTCTAGCGTAGCAGGGTCACGTGTCCCTTCAAGGTGGTCTTCGGTTCCTCGCTACAGAAGTCCTTGAAGTCGATGATGTAGTAGTACGTGCCATCAGGCACCGGGGCGGAGCGGGCGTTATCCGCACCACCGTTCCAGCCGTTCCCCTGGTTGTTCGACTCGAACATCTTGAGTCCCCAGCGGTCGTAGATGGTCATGTGGAATTGATCGATCCCTTCACCAACGATCTCGAACTCGTCGTTCTGGGAATCGTTGTTCGGCGTGAACACATTCGGAACGAACCCTTCTCCGCGGTCCGTTGGCAGTTCGATCACCCGGACGGAACCCTGCACCGGGCATCCATAGGCATCGACAGCGCTGAAGCCATAGTCACCTCCCACACTAACAGGCAATGGGTCGATCTCCTGGCCGTTGGACCAGACGACGTTCGTTGCGTTGAAGGCCGGTGAGATCAATATGGCCCGCCCACCGCAGGTGTATTGATCAGGTGTCGGCGGCGGCGGCGGCGCGAAGATCACCTGCACGGTATCCGTCGCTGCACAGGCTCCATCCGTGACGGTCACCCAGTACTGTCCGACCGCGTTGACCTGAATGGTTCGTTGTGAGGCTCCAGTGGACCACGCGTAGGAATCGAAACCAAGACCTGCATCCAGTGTCGCGGCGGCCCCATCGCACAGGGGCACCGGTGTCGGCAGGGTATTCTCGATGGACGGGGTGGTGAAGGTCACCGGCACCGTCGCTCGCGCGGTATCCGCACAAACGGTGTTCACCACCTGCAGACCCACCTCATAGGTCCCTGGGCCATCATAGGCGTGTGTAGGTTCAAAGGTGGTGGAGGCCATGCCGTCACCGAAGGTCCAGTTGTACTGGTTCCCACCTTCTGAATTGTTCGTGAGATCCAGGAAGTACCCGTCACAGGAACTCGTGGCGATCGGTTCGAAATCAGCAAGGATCACGTTGGGGTCGAACACCTGGAGGGTGATGAAGGTGGTGTCCGCCAGATTGCAGGCACCGGGGTCCACACCGATGAGGGTGATGACATAGGTGCCGACCTCATCGTAGCTCACGGTGATCTCCGTTCCGGTCTGGATGGGGGATCCGTCCCCAAGGTCCCATTGGAACTCCTGGGCCTGGCCACTCGCGGTCAGGTTGAACACGGCTGGGATGCACTGGCTGAGCGAATTGGAACTGATGCTGGCTTGGACACCGGCCGTTTCGAAGTCGATCTTGAAGACCGCGATATCCCAAGAGATCTGGTTGTTCGGCGCGTAGGCCCATGGCGTGGACTGCATGCTCTGACCACCGGAGCAGACCCCTTGATAAACGAATCCGTTCTTATCAAAACGGCTCGTCCCACCATCAACATGGCTTCCACCATAATGCGTTCCAAAGAGGATCCCCGCAAGGTCCACATCGAAGGCGGCCAGGTAGAAGGAGCCCGTTGTCTGGAGCGCATCCTCGGTCAGCGGAAGATCACCACCTGCCGCATAGCCGGACATATAGACATGGTCACAAACATCGACCAGGAAAGCCACTGGCGCCACGTTGCCTGGGATCATGGTCGTCACCAACCGATCGGACAGGTCGGTTGTGAACTTAGCGAGGTAGTTGTTCCCATTATCGGATTCCCCATAGGTCCCTTCCGGGTACACGGGTACCGCACCGTCCGTCTGGCCATAGATCCATACGTTGTCCTCGCTATCCAGGTCGATGAAATAGCCACGATCGGATGAAGGCGTCCCGAAGTAGGTACCCGCCACCAGGTTGTTCAGGTCATCGGTGAATCGAAGGACATAGACATCCGTTGCACCGCCTTGATACGAGGGCATGTACCCACCGGCAGGCATGTTGAAGCCCGACCCTTCGGTATGACCAACGACGAACACATCTCCGTTGGCAGCAAGCCTGAGCCCAAGGGCCGCGTCGTCCTGTGAGCCACCGATGAAAGTGGAAGCCAACAGGTTGGAGCAAGTGGGATCGAGCTTGAACAAGACCCCATCCTGTCCACCGCCGGTCGTGGACTGGACCGCCCCATCGACCACCGGGAAATCAGCTGAACTGGAGAAGCTGGCGACAAGGATGTTGCCCACCTGATCGACATACACCTCGCCACGATAGGCCTCCCCATAATTCCCTCCCATGTTGTTGGTGCCGTCATCACCACTACCGCCGATATAGGTGGACCCGATGATGGATCCTCCGTCCAGCGCGAAATGCACCACGACGATGTCCTGGCCGTTCTGTGTGTCATCGTAGGCATTGGCGGATACCGGGAAATCAGGCGAACTTGTGGACCCGATGACGATCAGCTCTCCAGCCGGATTGGTGATCAGGCTGTGCGGGTTCTCGCCGCTGTTCCCGCCCAAATAACTTGCCCACAGGAGCTCACTCGAGTTCGGGGTGTACTTGCTCAAGGACATGTCCGTCCCCCCCCCTCCGAAGGAGCCCTGGAAGGTGCCCATCGTCGCGGGGTAATTGCTGCCGAAGTCACGCCCCGCGGAGAACATGTTACCGGAGTCGTCGAATGCGGCACAGTGGCCGTATACGCTGGAGCCCGTGGCACCGGAATATGTGGCACCCACCAACAATGGGTCGATCACGACCGGTCGAGTACGGTCGAGCCCGTCTGGGAACTCGAATCCGACCACATCACCGGAGAGGGTGAACACGCACTTCAGCGCTCCCCCGCGTTCATCGCCATAGAAGGCCACCGGAGCCTGTTCAGTAAGTTCACCGACAGAGGTGCGCATGATCAGGCGCCCCTCGGCGGAGAGGGCCAGTTCATCCAGGCCTTCGTAACGCATCCGGACCGAGTGATGGTCCGCCCCGGGAGCAACGAGCACGTCATACTTGAACGCGCCCTGTTCCGACTTCAGCATGATATCCACGCCAGGCCATACCTCCTGTTTGAACACCTGGCCGTAAAGGCCCACATGGGAGCGCCATTGCGCAGGGTCATTACCCAGGAAATAGTTGTGATAGGCTTTGGACCGATCCATGCCCATGGTGGTGGAACCGGTAGCTGGATCCACGAAACGCATCCGCCAGGCGTGGCCGCGGAAGGTCAACGTATCCCGCACCTCCTTTGGATACTCCATGAAGTCATGCATCACCTCGTGGGCACGCTGCTCATACATGCTCCAGGTCCAGCCGTCTCGCTCGACGAACAGGGTGGCCCCGCTGGCACCGGACCGGAACAGGACCGGTGCCGGCCATTGCCCGGCGTTCTCTATGAAGGCGGGCGGGGTCCGTCGATCGCCATGTTCATGGTCGTGTGCGACCACGGGAGATGCGAGCACCAACAGTGCTGAGAGGCCTGTGAACTTCATGCTTATCCGTTCCATGTTCCTTCGGTCGTTCATCCTGTCCATTCGTTCAACGCACCACGGTGACGTGGCCGATCCTGGAGAATTGTTCGGTGCCGGTACACATTCCGGTGTAGTTCAGCACGTAAACATAAAGGTCGTTCGGGGCGGGCCCTCCGTTAAATGTACCGTCCCAAGGAATGGACTTGGAGGTGGATGAGAATATCCGTTCCCCCCAGCGGTCGTAGATCGTCACATCCATTTCCTTCTCGCCATAACCGGCGAAACTGAAGGTATCGTTGATGCCATCGCCATTGGGAGAGAAGGCGTTGGGTATGTACATCCGTGTATCGTTGTCGTAGAGTTCCACCACCGCACTATCCGCGTGGCTGCATCCGTAGCGATCGATGACGACGAACTCCAGGTGACCATCCTCACCGGGCATGGTGACGGTACGCGTCGTTCTTCCATCCGCCCACAGATAGGCTTGTGCATCATCCAACGGGATGCTCACCTCCACCGCATGCCCGGGGCATGTCCGCTCCAGCACTTCAAGCTCGTACGGAACAGGTGGTAGGACGGACACCGTGGCCGTACCGAAGCAACCCTCATCATTCGTCACTTCGACATCATAGGTACCCAGGACGCTCACCTGGATGGAGGGCGTTGTTGCTCCGGTGCTCCAGAGGAACTGTCCATCATACTGCCCGGCATCCAGCGTCACGAAGAGCCACTCGGGACAAAGGACCTTGTCCTCCAGAACGGGCTGGAACTCGATCGGGGCCACCTCCACAACGGTGGTGATGGTATCGCTCTGACTGCACCCGGTGGGGTCGAACGCGATGAGCGTCACCTCATAGCTCCCTTCCACATCGAACACATGGACGATCGAGTCCGCAGTGACGACCGTGCCATCGCTGATCTCCCAGATATGGTCCAATGGATCACCGGTACTGGTATTCACGGCATGTATCCTCAATTCGGTGCAATCCACGGCCTGTTCCCATACCAGTCCGGCCGCCACGGGTTGTTGTGCACCAATGGTGATGTTGAAATAGGTGGTATCCGCGAGGTTGCAGGCAAGGGAATCCATCGCGATCAAGCGGACCAGGTACTCCCCGGGATCGGTGTACAGGTGGCTAGGTTCGAACGCTTCCACGGACGGGGAGCCATCACCGAAATCCCAGATCCAGGTGTCGCCCGTGCTTTCGTTGGAGAAATCGACCTGGATGGGCGCGCAACCCGTGTTGATCGCCGAAGCACCCGCCGCATTCACGCCGGCCACTCCGAAATCGATCTTGAAAACGCCGATGTCCCATCCGATGGTCTGGTTGGTGGCATAGGCCCACGGGGTCGTTTGCAAGCTACCGGTACCACTACAGACCCCCTGATAGACCACGCCGTTCTTGTCGAACCGGCTGGTGCCACCATCCACGTGGCTGCCACCATAATAGGTCCCGTAGATCAGCTCCGACATCTCGGGCTCGAACACGGCCAGGTAGAAACTACCATCCTGATACAGCGCATCCGCAGTGAGCGGCAAGCCATCCGAAGAGTTGTAGCTGGAAAGGTAGATGTTCCCGCAAACGTCCACCAGGAAGGCCACAGGTACCGCACCGCCGGGATCCCCGTTCCAACCTACGGCGCCGCCGATGGTCGTGCTCACCGGCATTGCCGCGAGGTCGGCCGTGAACTTGGCGATGAAGATGGGACCATTGGCCACGCCGTAAGTTCCGGATGGCGAAATGGGTACGATGCCTTCGGTCTGTCCATAGATCCAGACATCATCATTCAGGTCGGTATCAATGAAATAGGAGCGGTCGGACTCATCGGTACCGAAGAAGGAACCGGCGGTCATACTGGATAGGTCTGCGGCAAGACGCACCACATAACCATCCCGATCCCCTCCCAGATAGCTCGAAGCAACGGTTCCCGCTGTCACTGGGAAGTCGCTGCTTTCGGTGCTTCCCGTGACAAGGAGTTCGCCGCCCACCGCGATGCGGACCCCGAGCGCATTGTCATCCTGCGCACCTCCCAGGAAGGTGGCATATAGCATGGTGCTGCATGTCGGGTCGATCACAAAGACCACCCCATCCTGTCCTCCGCCGAGTGCAGGTTGCAGACAACCGGAAGTGACCGGGAAGTCCTGGGAGGAGGAACAGCTCGCCACGACGATGTTGTTCGCACCATCGAGGAAGATCTCACCGCGATAGGCCTCCCCATAATTGGCGTTCATGTTGTTGTAGCCGTCCTCGCCCTGACCACCCACGAACGAGCTACCGATCAACGACGCACCATCTGAGCTGAAGTGGGTGATGACGATATCCGTTCCGGCCAGCGTGTTGTCCAGCGCACCGGGAGTGACGGGGAAGTTCGCCGAGCTCGTGGTCCCCATGATGCACAATTCACCATTGGCGTTGACGATCATACTATGCGGATTCTCGCCGGATGAACCTCCGAGGTAGGAGGCCCATAGCAACTCACTTCCATCCGGGTTGTACTTGCTGAAGGACATGTCCGTACCCCCACCGCCCATCGTTACCTGGAAGGCACCGACCGTGGCCGGATAAGTGGGACCGAAGTTGCGGGCACCGGTGTATATGTTCTCGAGATCATCGTATGTGGCGCAATGCCCGTAGTTCGATTGGCCGGTGGCGCCGCTGAGGGTACTAGCGATCAATACGGGATCGATGGTGATGGGGCGCGACCGGTCCACATCGTCACCGAGGACGAATCCAAGCACCGCCCCTTGAAGGTGATATGCACAGGTCACGGACTCGTGGGCCCCGTCACTATAGAACGCCACCGGTGCCAACTCCATCACCTCACCCACGGAGGTCTTCAGCACCAACACCCCGTCCTTATCGACCCAAATACCATCCATACCCTCGTATGCCATGGACACGCGATCGGGATCAGCACCCGCTTCAAGCAGGATATCATATTTCAAGTCTCCCCCCACAGTCCGGTACTCGATATCGACCCCAGGCCAAACGTTCTTGTACCTCACCCCCTTGAATGCGGGGACCCGTGAGCGCCACTGTCGCCTGTCGTTCCCAATGAAGAAATTCTCGTAGCCAGGGCGCCGCTCACCCGCTTCCACCTGCATCGTCGACGACGGCCCGATGAATCGCATACGCCAGGCATGTGCGTTCAAAGGGTCATGGCCGTGTTCCGCCTCTCCAGCTTCATGCACCATGTCATGAACCCGGTCCTCGAACCGCACCCAGGTGGCGCCTTCGCGTTCCAGAAAGACGGTCGCGGCGTTCACCGAGGCCTTGAAAAGTACGGCCTGGTCCCATTGACCCTGGTTCTGGGTGAAACGCACACGGTCCTCAGCAGGACCCGAAGCCTGGATCAGACCCACATGAACCGTGAACACGATCGCCAGGGGCATGTTCGGGATGAACTTCATGGTCATTCGGGAGAGTTGGAAGAATGACGCGCCAATGCTTCCCGGCGTTGCTTCCGAGTTCCCTGGCAACATTCGGCGTGTAGCAGCCGACGCATCCTGCTGAGTCCCAAGGGCCAAGGTCGGCATCATTGCGCCAGCCACACGGCCCAACGCACCCACACGCTGGACGGGGTGGATGAGCCGGGAAAATTGGACGACCGACCTGATGACCTACCTGAACTGCAGGTCGTACAACTTACGGTACGGTCCATCCTGCGCGAGCAGCGATCGGTGGTCGCCTTGTTCCACGATCCGGCCTTTGTCCAGCACCAGGATCCGGTCGGCACCCTGGATGGTACTGAGGCGATGCGCGATGACGATGCTCGTTCGACCCTTGGTGATGCGTTCCGTTGCCTGCTGGATGAGCTGTTCACTGGTACTGTCCACGCTGCTGGTGGCTTCGTCCAGGATGAGCACCTTGGGTTGGTTCACAGCGGCACGGATGAAGGCGATCAGCTGCCGCTGTCCGACGCTGAGGATCCCGCCGCGCTCCATGACCGGTGTATCGTATCCCTGCGGAAGGCGTTCGACGAAATCGTGTGCACCAACGGCCCTGGACGCTTCGATCACGCGCTCCCTCGAAATGGCCGGATCGCCCAGTGTGATGTTGTTATGTACGGTGTCGCTGAACAGGAACACATCCTGAAGCACCACGCTGATGTTCTTCCGCAGGCCTGGCAATGCATAGGAATCGATGGGATGACCGTCCAGGGTCACCTCGCCGCGCTGGAACTCATAGGACCGGCTCAACACATTGATGATGCTGCTCTTGCCGGATCCGGTCGCGCCCACCAGCGCCACCATCTCCCCTGCCTGCGCCTCGAACGAGACGTCCTTCAGGACGTATTCATCCTCTTCATAGGCGAACCAGACATGATCGAAGCGCACAGCACCTCGGACATCGTGGGCCGATCGGCGGCCGGTATCAGGTATCGAGGCTTCCGTATCCAGCACCTTGAACACCCGTTCGCTGCCCACCATGCCCATTTGCAGCACATTGAAACGGTCGGCGAGCTGTCGGATGGGCCGGAACAGCATATTGATGAACAGGATGTACGCGAAGATGTCCCCGAGCGTGGCTTCACCGGCCAGGACATCCTTCACCCCCCACCATACGAGGAAGGCGAGCGAGATGGCACTGAGCACCTCCACCACTGGGAAGAAGATGCTGTAAGCGAGCACGCCCCGGATATGCGCCTTGCGATGCTCGCGATTGATCGCTTGGAACTTGCGGTACTCCTGCTCCTCGCGGCCGAAGAGCTGGACGATGGACATGCCCTGGATGTGCTCCTGAACGAAGGCGTTCAGGCGGGCCACCTGGGTACGAACGTCCTGGAAGCTCTTCTGGATGCTGTTCTTGAAGATGTTCGTACTCCAGAGCAGCAAGGGGATCGGAACCATGCTCAATAGTGCCAGCTTCCAATTGTACACGAACATGACGACGACCACCACCAGCAGTTTGAGGATGTCGCCCATGATCATGAGCAGGCCCTGTGAGAAGATATCGTCGATGGTCTCGATGTCGCTGATGACACGGGTCACGAGGGTGCCGATCGGTGTGCGGTCGAAGTAGCGCAACTTGAAGCCGAGGATCTTCGCGTACAGCTTCTGGCGCAGGTCGAAGGTGACGGCCTGCCCCAGCCAGGCGGTCCAATAGGCCTGGTAATACTGGACCAGGGCTTCCAGCACCAGCAGGACCACCACCACGAGCGTGATCACCCAGACAAGGGTGCCGGAGCCGGGACCCACCAGTGCCTTAGTGACCCTTGCAGCCCAGGCGATGCTGTGCGCGTTCCAGTTGGACTGGTCGGTAAGGACGAAGAGCTGATCGTAGGCCGTGGCTGCGACATCCACCAGCCAACCGAGCATGATGGGTCGTAGAACCCCGACGATGCTGAGCACGAAGGTGAGCATGACGGCCAGCCAGAAGATCCCGCGATAAGGCTTGGTGAAGGCGAATACACGGTTGAACAGGACGAGGTCGAACGCCTTGCCCTGGGCGGTCGGCTCGGCCTGCTTGGCCGTTGCCTGTTGGGTGGCGGAGGCGTGACCTGCGCTCATGCCTTGCCTGCGGGGATGAAGGGATAGATGATATGCTCAAGGTAGAGGCCCCTGGCCGGCGCGCTCTTTCCGGCGGCACTGCGGTCATGCGCATCGATCACCGCGCGCATGCTGTCCGGCGCGGCCTGCCCCTTGCCGATACGGATGCAGGTACCCACGATGGCGCGGACCATGTTGCGCAGGAAGCGGTCGGCCCGGATGCGGAACCGATAGCCGTTCGGCATCTCCTCCCATTCCGCGATCCGCACATCACAGAAGGTGGTCTTCACGTCACTGCCCGCTTTGCAGAAACTGCTGAAGTCCTGTCTGCCGATCAGGTACGTGCAGGCCGTGTTCATCGTGGCGATGTCCAGCGCCGGATGCAGCACATGCGCGCGGTCGGCCATGAAGGCGTCCTTCCTGCGCAGGATGAGGTACTGATAGCCCCGTTCCGTGGCGCTGAACCGGGCATGGGCATCGTCGCTCACAGGGATCACCCGTTTGATGGCGATGCTTTCGGGCAGCATGCTGTTCAGGCTGTACACCAGCCGTTCGTCGATGACCTGTTCGGAGGGTGCATCGAAGTGGAGGTAATAATCCAGGGCATGCACGCCGGTGTCCGTGCGGCCGCACCCCACCACGAACAGGTCCGGTGCGTGCAGGGCGATGCGCAGTGCCTTCTCCACCTCTTCTTGCACGCTGGGTGCGGCCGGCTGCCGTTGCCAGCCCCGATAAGGTGTACCGTCATAGGCCAGTTGAAGGAAATAGCGCGGGAGGATCTCCACG
This sequence comes from Bacteroidota bacterium, assembly GCA_029573495.1. Taxonomy (GTDB): domain Bacteria; phylum Bacteroidota; class Bacteroidia; order Flavobacteriales_F; family PHOS-HE28; genus PHOS-HE28. The sequence goes on from JAKQEI010000023.1 coordinate 21,200, forward strand.
GTTCGTGTCACCAGGCCCGGAACATACCCGGAACATGGAAGGACCGCGAAGGTAGAAGGTGGATGCGGCACCTATTGAAGAAGCACCTTCATCCGATGGCCATTCACATCGAGGAAATACATGCCAGGTGCCAGGTCGGATCGCGGCACAAAGGTGCTCCCGTCTGTGATGATCCCTCGTCGGACGATCGCACCGAGGGCGTCATACATCATGAAGGAGCCCTCGTCCGCATCCAGTTCGATCCAGAACGCGTCAAGTGCGGGGTTCGGGTGAACTCGTGGCACCTCGGAAGAAGCCTCTTCAATGGATAGCATTTGATCCGAGCAGACGGAATACTCCACCCCCATTTCATCACGGTAATCGGCGCAATACGAGAACAAGGGATCACCGCATCCGAGTGGCGTCTCATACACAGGCCGGAAAAACCCCATTAGACTGCCGATCCCTTCCAGCCATCGATCCTCGTTGTCCAATCGAAAAAGTCGCCGATCTCGGCCCTCGACGTTCAAAGTATCAATGCTACTCACGACCGTGGGCCCGAATGCATAGTACGCATCCCAATAAGCCGTATCCCCCACCTCAAGAGCGAAATCATAGATCTGGACCATCAGACCCGCCTCTACGTACGAACCGTCCGAACCGTGATATAGGATACGCTCCCCATCCACCGCGACCAAGCCCAGTTCATTGGCGCCTTGCAGCAATCTGCCCCAATCCAGGTCGAGCATGGTGACATGGGGCTCGGCCTCGAATGTATATCCGTCGAACGCGGTCCATGGACCGTTCGAGGGGTCGATGCAGGGCCAGGCCAGATCGAACTGGGCACTGATGTTCGGGAAGATCCGGTCATCCTGGGCATTGCCGACCGTTGACCAGAGTATGAAAAGACCATTGGCGATGATCCGCGTCATGTTCACGAAAGGTAGACGATCCGAACCGGCGGAACGCTGCCAGGCCACCAGGTGCAATCTTCGCCCCATGACCCGCATCGGCCTGCTCAGTGATACCCACGGATGGCTCGACCCTCGGATCAAGGAGCACTTCGCTGGTTGTGACGCCATCTGGCATGCGGGCGACCTGGGTCCGACGGTTGCGGAAGAACTGGCCGGGTGGAAACCGCTTGTGGCTGTGCATGGCAATATCGACGATGCACGGTGCCGGGCCAGCTATCCGGAGCATCAGCGCTTCATCGTGGAAGGTGTGAGGGTGTGGATGACCCATATCGCCGGGAAACCGCCGCGCTACACGCCGGAAGTCCGGAAGGAATTGCGCACCACCCCGATCGACCTCTTCGTCTGTGGGCACTCCCACATCTGTGCGGTCCAGTTCGACCCGGCGGTGAACTGCCTGTATATGAACCCGGGGGCTGCTGGAAGGCATGGCTGGCACCAGGTGCGCACCCTCCTGCGCTTCGGGTTGGGTGGTGGCAAGGTGCATGACCTGGAAGTGATCGAGCTGGGCAAGCGCGGCACGGGTTGAACCGAACAGCGGATCGTGGAATACCGATCCACCCATAGGCAACGTTCCACCCGGGACCACGATAGCTTCGCTGCCATGGACCGCCTGCTCTCCCATATACCCGCTCGGCTGCGTAACCGTTACGCGGCCGCGGTATTGGGCTTGCTGTGCTGGATCATCTTCTTCGACCGCAGCGATGCCTGGACGACCTTCAAGAACCGATGGGAGCTGGGGCGGATGGAGGAGCAGCGACAGTTCTACGTCCGGGAGATCACCCGCACCAAGGAACAGCTGCTTGAACTCAGCAGTGACAAGCAATTGTTGGAGAAGTTCGCTCGGGAGCGCTACCTGATGAAGCGCGATAACGAGGACATCTTCGTGCTCGTTCCCGAGAAAGATCGCCAGGCTACTTCGGCCGACAACAACTGACGGAGCCGCTCGAACAAAGGTCGCGGATCAGTTGGTCCGTCCGGAGCTTGCGTCCTGCACCGCGCAGGTGGTAGTGCGTATCGTGGAAGGCCGTATCCGGGAACACATAGGAACCCGGGTCCCCGAGCAGTGGATGACCGGCCTCCGCCATCCGCCGCCCGACGATTTCCTCCACATCGGGCCTTCGACTGGAGGCGGCCACACAAGGCCAGATGAAGATCACCTGCGCTTGGTGCACCGCGGCACTATCCATCAACTCCTGCGCCAGCGGTAGGAAGTCATCCCCGAAGACCGGCAATTTGTACTCTACGTGTTGCTGCTTCTCCGGGCCACGCTGCGGCAGACCGATATGGGCCACCATGTCGCCGCGTTCGTTGAAGCCATCCGCCCGGTACACCAGTTCCTGGCCTTCACCGCGGCGCTTACCCAGCAGGTCGTTCCACGCGGCTTGCGAACGTAGGATGGCCACATCGGCGATCACCCGTGGACGCCTATACCATGGCAGTGCATCGATCGCACCTGGTGCCCGGTCGACGGTGAGCACATGCACCTCATTGTCCCGGATGGCCTCGCGAAAGGCCGAATATTCGAAGGAGGCGAGCACCAGGTCGCCCGGCCCCAGGTGGCCTTTCACCTCATTCACCATGAACTCCACACCCAGGTTGGCATGGATGGTCATGTTCACCACGGGCATGCACAGGGCCTTCTCAAGGGCCTCGCTATCCATGCCGAAGGTGGCATTGCTGCCTCCGATGATGACCACCTTGGGGGAAGGAAGGTTGGCCAGGCGGGCCTCCTTGGCCGCCACCGCGCCGTGGTAGTCGATCACCGAAGCATGGTATCCGTTGTGGAAGGCCCAAAGCATGAGCACACCTACGACGCCAGCGCCCACCAATGCCCGGCCGAAGAGACGCAGCGGCTCAGAATTGGAAGTAGATGAACTCATGGGTGGTCTGCACATCCATGTACAGGATGATCAGCAGCGTGATGAAGGTGTAGATGCCCCAGCGCAATACGATGGAACGAGGAAGGGAGGCCAGTGCATGTTGGCGATGACGCGCCTTCCATTCCAGCAACAACATCGCCGCTATCAACCAGGTCACGTGCTGCTTCAGCCAGTAGAGGACGATGCCGGGATGCAGTGCCGCATGGAGCAGCATGTACTTGAGGTAAGCCAGGGCCTGTGCCACTCCTGGGGCGCGGAAGAAGACCCAGGTCACCACCACCAGCAGGAAGGTCGTCACGATGGCCGGAAGATCGCGGATGCCGGGATCATCGCGACGGGCACGACCATCGCGGATGATGGTGGGCAGGTAGTAGGCGCCGTGCAACACGCCCCAGCTGACGAAGGTCCAGTTGGCGCCGTGCCAGAGGCCGCTCACCGCGAAGGTGATCATGATGTTGCGGAATCGGCCCATCTTATTGCGCCAGCCGCCCAGAGGCATATACACGTTGTCCCGGAACCAGGAGCTCAAGGAGATGTGCCAGCGCCGCCAGAACTCCGGAATGTCACGGGAGAAATAGGGATAGGCGAAGTTGCGGCTGAGCTGGAAGCCGAAGAGCCGGGCACAGCCGATGGCGATGTCGCTGTATCCACTGAAGTCGCCGTAGATCTGGAAAGCGAAGAAGAGGGCGCCGAAGAAGAGCGTGAGGCCCGGTGTGCTGTCCACAGGTGAGTCGAAGATGCCGTCCACGATCGGGCCACAGCCATCAGCGATCACCATCTTCTTGAAGAAACCCCACAGCATCTGGCGAAGGCCGTCGGTGGCCTGGGAGCGATCGAAGCGACGGGGCTTCTGGAACTGCGGCAGCAGGTCCACCGCACGTTCGATAGGGCCTGCGACCAACTGGGGAAAGAGGCTCACGAAGGCGAGGAACTCCACCGGCTTCGGCGTGGCCTTCAGGCGCCCACGGTACACATCGATCGTATAGCTAAGGGATTGGAAAGTGTAGAAGCTGATGCCGATCGGAAGGATAAGGTGAAGGGTGGGCAGGTCCGGCCGCATTCCCAGCCCATGCATCAGGATCTCGAGACTATCGCGAAAAAAGTTGAAGTACTTGAACAGGGCGAGTACGCCCAGGTTGGCGACCAGACTGAGGACGAGCAAGGTCTTCTTCCGACGTCCGGGGTCCGAGCGGTCGATGGCAAGCGCCAGAAAGAAGTCGACCAGGGAACTGCCGATGAGCAGGGCCAGGAAGCGAGCGTCCCACCAGCCATAGAACACGTAGCTGGCCAGCAGGATGAAGAGGTTCTGCACGCGCAGGTCCCAGTTGGCCGCGTACCAGTAGAGCAGGAACACGACCGGCAGGAAGACCAGGAAGGCGAAGGAGGGGAAGAGCATCCTGGGCGTGACCGCTGCAGGGTCTTCTGCGAATGTAGCGGTCGCTTCCGGACCGGGTCAGAACCGCGCGGCCATCGAGACCGTGAAGGAGGTATTGTCCCTGGCCGGACCGTGCACGCTCTCGAAGATCGGATCCACTCCGTGGAAGGTCCGCCCCTCGAAACGTACGAAGGCATCGGGCATCACTTCGATGTCCATGCCGAGCGAATATCCGACAGTGGTGAGGCCGTGTGGCGTTCCGGTGTAAAGGATGACCTGCTGATCATCGCTGTAGTACTCCGCCCGCACCACGGCGGCAACACCGCTCTTCCAATTCCGTCGAAGCACACCCACACAGCCCTCCAATCATCCCACGCTCCCCTGTCGTTCTACTGAAGACCGATGTCGGCGCCCAACTGCGCGCACCACTTCGCCCCTTCCCATGACCACCAAAAATTGTTGAACACGCGATAGTAGCCAAGGCTATCCGGGGTGTCGCTCCCGAGGAAGGTGCTCCAATTGAGCTTCGTGCCCTTCCCTGGGGACCACAGGGCTTGCGTACCGAAGCAGGGGGTATTGTTCTGCACCCTACGAAGACGCTGCCAGCCGTTGTTGAACACAGCTGCGAATTCCCAACGGTCGGAAACGGTCCATGTCAGCTTGGCACCACTGAGGTAATAGGGGGAGTTCTCGGCGATCACGGTCCGTGTAAGCGTCCGGTTCTCGATACCGATGGCGCTCTCCATGCCGATGTGGGATGGGAAGATCCCCGCATCCAACCAAAGCTCCTTCTGCTTGGACACCTTCATGCCTACGCGCGCCTCGAACACGTTGCGCAGCAACTCGGGTTCACCGATCAGGTTCGCCTGGGCGTAGGTACCTGTCATCAGGCCCAATGCGCTCCGGACCCGGTCCCGTGAAAAGTCAGCGCGTACAAGTCCCAGGTTGAGGTCCACCTCGTTGTGCCGGTCGTACTGATAGAGGAATGGGGACGCTCGTCATCCGCAGGATGCCCGAGGTCATAGGCGTAGTAGACATCCACGAACGCGGAGAAGGCGATGGTGGTCTTCAGGCTATCTGGATCGGACCGATCGATACACAGCGCTGGTGTTGCCGTAACGAGAAAAAGGATCGGCAGGAAGGAACCCTGACCCATCAGGAAGCAGATCCTCAGTGATGATGTCCGCCGGGGCCGTGCACATGTCCATGTGCCAATTCCTCCTCCGTGGCCGCGCGCACATCAGTGATCTCCACATTGAAGTGCAGCGTGACACCGGCCAGTGGGTGGTTCCCATTGAGGGCCACGATGCCATCCTCCACACTGATCACGGTGAACACCCCCATATCGCCCTGCTCGGAAGTGCCAGCCTGGAACTGCATCCCGGGCTCCACGGTCTGGCCACCGAACCGGTCCACCGGCACTTTGTGCACCAGTGAGGGATCGAGCTCGCCATAACCTTCGGCCGCGGGTACCACGGCCTGCACCTTGTCCCCCGCCTGGCGTCCTTCCAGTTGTTTCTCCAGGCCCGGAACGATCATCTGATGGCCTTGGATGTAAGCGAACGCATCACGGCCTGCACTGGTATCCAGCAATTTGCCGTCGGGATCATTGAGCGTGTAGTGGAACGAGACAACGGAGTTCTTGGTGATGTGCATGGGCTAAAGGTAGGGCTGTGATCCTGATGGGCTGAATGGAAGAAGCCCCGCCGTTGGGCAGGGCTTCTCTCTTGGCGGGTTGATCAGTGTACGTGCGCGTGGCAGGCTTCCGTGCAGGTGTGCCCGGCTTCGCCACAGGCATAGGCATGCGCCCCATCCTTGCAGGCCTCGGTGCACATGTGCTCCTTCAGCTCGGCATGTTCCTCACCATGTGCATGGCCATGGCCTTCAGCCTTGGCACCGTGGCAGCTGGAGGCACTGGCCTTGCCGGCGCAGCAACCGGCTCCCTTAGGGGCATCCGTAGCGTCCACGTGGGCGTCCTTGCCATGTTCAGCGGAAGCCTTCGCCTTGCCAGCGCAGCAACCGGCCTTACCGGCTTCACCCTTGCTGCATTCCTTCACCTTCTCGGCCTTGGCCGGCTCGGCGGTCTCCTTCGAGGTGGTCTGTGCGTTCAATACACCAGCGAAAGCCACGCAGGTGAGCAGAGCGAGTAACTTCTTCATGTTCGTTGTTGGGTTGGGGTGTTCAAGGCAAAGACCGGACCGATCGTTGCATCCGGTGCAAGGTAGGCAAAGCCGGATGGTGAAGGCCTGATGGATGGCAGGTCATTCCTTGACGAAACGCAAGGTCGTGGGCAGTCCATCCAATGTCGCGGAGAGCACGTGGACGCCGGGTGGAAGCCCCGTGATGTCCAGGCTGGAGCCCGTGAGCTGGACCGTTTCCGCCCGTCCCAGCGCATCCATCACCCGCACATGGCCCAGCTCTGTACCCGTTGGTATACGGATGACGATGTTCGTGGTGGCGGGAACGGGATGGACCGCGATACGGCCCACGGAAGGCGTCTCTTCGAACCCCACGGTAGCACAATCGAGCACTCCGCTCAAGTAGGCCCTTCGAGCGTTGATGAATGACTTGAGGCCATGGATGGTCCCACCACCCGGGCCGCCACCGGAGGTGATGTTGCTCTCCACGTTCGTGTTGAACTGCGCCGTGGTGTACATCTTGTTCGGATCGGCGGCCACATGAGGCGCGATGAGCGTTTTGATCGCGTCGATCCGAGTGTCCAGCTCAGCGTTGGAGAAGGCCTCGAATGCGTCGCAATACTGCTCGAGGTACTCACCGTACAGGACCGGCTGGGCGAATATCCTCGCCAGCAAGGGCCGCGAAGCCGCCGCGTAGTTCGTTGCGAGGTTGGTGAGGGTGCCAGTGCCTGGACCACCGGAATAGGAGCCGAACGCCTCGTTCGCGTCCCATTTGATCCAATTCCAAAGGAAGGTGGTGGAATCGTGGTAGATGTAGTAGTTCCGTGCCGAGTTGATGTAGCTGTCGAGGTTGCTGAACAGGTTGTCGATAGCCAGGGTACGCAGCAAGGGCGCCCATTCCCACTGCGCTGGCAGCTGTGCGATGAGATCCGCATCCGAGGCGGTGTTGAGGAGTTCCAGTAGAGCAATCAGGTCGCTCCAGTCGTTCTCGGTCTCGTTGGTCTTCAGCTCATATCGGGCGGTGTAACCGTTCTGGTCAACTCCGTAGTACGCGAGGTCCGCCGCACCACCGGAGCCGGTGTTGAAGTTGTCACCCGCTTTGAAGAGATTGCCATCGTTGTCATCCAACCACCGGTCCAGGAAGTTCTTGTCAACTGCCTCGACCAGGTCGTAGAAGCCCCAGAAGGTACCGTTCATGCTCACGTTGGCATAGCTCACGCGCGGTGCCAACACCCCGTGATCACGGCAGAAGTCGAAGAAGATCCGCTCCCGCATGAAGGTCGGATCCTTGAAACAATTGTTGAAGTGGAGCTTGGTCATCCCGTGGTACTTCTGGCCGGGGATGTTGTCGTTGAAGTCGATCTTGAAGCTCTTCTTATTGCCTGGGTGTCCGTAGCTGCTGTTGCCTTTGAGGTCCACTGCCACGCTCGGGTAGAAGTGGGTACCGGTGTTATCGGTGATCGTCACATCCCCGGTCAGGGTCTGGCCAAGGTCGTTGGCGTAGTACGTGGTCAGGAGGGTCCAGAAGCCCGGATCGGCGAAGGTGAGTTCCACAGCAACGACCTGGTCGGTGTTGAACAGGCTGTCGCTGGGGGCGCTCTGTGCCAGGGCAGGAATGGCCAGGAGGAATGCGGTCGGAATGGTGAGGAACTTCATAGGCGGCGAAGTAAGGAAGCCAGGGCTTGTTCGATCGGACACCGGAAGCGGGCAATGGTTTGATAAGGACGCTTTGATGCGATGAAGGGATCCAAGCCCGAACTTCGCCCAATGGCCGATGACAAGCTGTTCGAGGCCTTCCCCCCCGCCACGCGCGAGCAATGGGAGGCCGTGATCAAGAAGGAACTGAAGGACAAGGAACTGTCCACGCTGTTCGTGCAGGTGGAGGGCGCCCAGCTGCCCCCCTTCCACATGGCCGGGGAAGCCGGTGCAAGCGGAAGCCGACGCCGCGGTGTGAAGCGTGAAGGCAACCCCTGGCGGGCCACCATCGGTGTGGACGCCAGCGATGCCGACGCCAACGACAAGCTCCTGGAAGGCCTGATGGGCGGTGCCGATGCGGTCGAGGTCTACGGCCACCTGGCCGATCTGTCGCCGGTATTGGACGATGTGCTCCTCGCGGGTATCGACCTGCAGGTGGACGGTGAGCACGGCACCTTGGGCCTGCTGCTGAAGCGCGCCGCTGAACAACAGGTGGCGCCCACCGACCTCAGCCTCTGCCTGGGCCTGCCACACGATGCGGACGTCCGCGAACTGAAGGACCGTATCGCCAAGCACCCGCGCGTCCGCCTCTTCAGCGTGTGCGACGGCGCGTCGCGGAACACGCAGGAAGCCCTTGAGCAAGGCCGGATGCTCCTGCAGCGCCTGCTGGACCAGGGCTATACCATCGACGACGCCTGTGCCCGCCTCCAGTTCAGATTGCACCTCAGCGATGACCTCTTCCACGAAGTGGCCCGTCTGCGCGCCTTCCGCGAGGCCTGGGCCGCCGTGGTGGATGAGTTCAAGCCCGAGCACGACTGCTCGCACAACACGTGGATACAGGCCGTCGTCTCCTACCCTGCCGAAACGAAGTCCGCACACGAGAACCTGATCCGCGCCACGCTCCAGGCCGTGTCCGCGATCACCGGTGGCTGCGATGGTCTCACCATCCCCACGCCGGCCCTGCCCGAAGGCGATGCGCTGGCTCGACGTATCGTTCGCAACATCCACAACCTGCTGCGCGACGAGAGCTTCCTGGGCCGCGTGGCCGATCCCATTGGCGGGAGCTACACGGTGGAGAAGTTGACCGATGCATTGGTCGATCAGATGATCGGGCGATCAGATGATGGCAGTGCAGCATCATCATCTGATCATCTCATCGACCGATCGACCGATCGGATCCCCAACCGCGAAGAGATCCCCCTCAAGTCCTTCTACACGCCCGTTGACACCGAGCAGCTGGAGCACCTGCACTACGCTGCCGGCATCCCTCCCTACCTGCGCGGACCCTACGGCAGCATGTACGCCATCCGTCCATGGACCATCCGGCAGTACGCGGGCTTCAGCACGGCCGAGGAAAGCAACGCCTTCTACCGCCGCAACCTGGCCGCCGGACAGATGGGCCTCAGCGTCGCCTTCGACCTGGCCACCCACCGCGGCTACGACAGCGACCACCCGCGTGTGAAGGGTGATGTGGGCAAGGCCGGCGTGGCCATCAGCAGCGTGGAGGACATGAAGATCCTCTTCGACAGCATCCCGCTGGACAAGATGAGCGTGAGCATGACCATGAACGGCGCCGTGCTGCCCATCATGGCCTTCTTCATCGTAGCCGCGGAGGAACAGGGCGTGCACCCGGAACAGTTGCAGGGCACCATCCAGAACGACATCCTCAAGGAGTTCATGGTGCGCAACACCTACATCTACCCGCCGGGTCCGAGCATGCGCATCGTGGGCGACATCTTCAGCTATTGCGCGAAGAAGATGCCCAAGTTCAACAGCATCAGCATCAGCGGCTACCACATGCACGAAGCCGGTGCACCTGCGGACCTGGAGCTCGCCTACACGCTGGCCGACGGCATCGAGTACGTCCGCACCGGCATTGCGGCCGGCATGCAGGTGGACGAGTTCGCCAACCGCCTCAGCTTCTTCTGGGGCATCGGCATGGACCTGTTCATGGAGGTGGCCAAGATGCGCGCAGGCCGTCTGCTGTGGGCCAAGCTGCTGAAGGAGATCGGCGCCACCAGCCCGAAGAGCCTCGCGTTGCGCACGCACTGCCAGACCAGCGGCTGGAGCCTCACCGCGCAGGACCCCTTCAACAACGTGGCGCGCACCACGGTGGAAGCGCTCGCGGCCGTGCTCGGCGGAACGCAATCGCTGCACACCAACTCGCTCGACGAGGCCATCGCGCTGCCCACCGACTTCAGCGCCAAGATCGCCCGCGACACGCAGCTCTACCTGCAGAAGAACGCTGGCATCACCAAGTGGATCGACCCGCTCGGCGGCAGCTACTATGTGGAATGCCTCACGCACGAACTGGTGCACAAGGCGTGGGCGCGCATCAAGGAGGTGGAGGAGCTCGGCGGCATGAGCAAGGCCATCGAGACCGGCCTGCCGAAAATGCGCATCGAAGAAGCCGCCGCGAAACGCCAGGCCCGCATCGACACCGCCAAGGACCGCATCATCGGCGTGAACGCGTTCCCTGTGGAGGAAGAGACCACCATCGAACTGCTGGAGGTGGACAATGCCAAGGTGCGGGAGCAGCAGATCGCGCGGCTCAACGCGATGAAGGCGAAGCGGGACGAGGGGAAGGTGAAGGAGGCGTTGGAGGCGTTGACGGAAGCGGCTGTTGTCGGTTCTCAGTTGTCAGTTGTCGGGCTGCCGACCACCCAGTCTAACAACCAACAACCGACAACTGGCAATCTCCTCGACCTCGCGGTAACTGCCGCGCGCGCCCGCGCCACCTTGGGAGAGATCTCCGACGCTCTCGAAAAAGCCTACGGCCGTTACAGCGCTACCATCCGCAGCATCAGCGGTGTTTATTCAGCGGAAAGCATGCAAGACCCGGAGATGAAGGAGGCCATGCGCCTTGCCAACGAATTCGCGAAGGCCGAAGGCCGCCGCCCGCGCATCCTCGTGGCCAAGATGGGCCAGGACGGGCACGACCGCGGCGCAAAGGTGATCGCCACCAGCTTCGCCGACATCGGCTTCGACGTGGACATCGGTCCGCTGTTCCAGACCCCGCAGGAAGTGGCCAAGCAGGCCATCGAGAACGACGTGCACGTGTTGGGCATCAGCAGCCTCGCTGGAGGCCACAAGACCCTGGTGCCTGAGGTGATCAAGGAACTGCGCGAGACCTACAACAGGCCCGACATCCTTGTGGTGGCCGGTGGTGTGATCCCGCCGAACGACTTCGAGTACCTGAAGCAGGCCGGCTGTTTCGATGTGTACGGGCCGGGGACGAAGATCCCGGTGGCGGCGAAGGGGATCATTGCGCAATTGATGGCACGATGATGATGCGTGGTCAGGATGATTTGGGCGTGCCGGTTCGCAAAGCCTCACCGTCGCGCTTTCCGCTGTACTCCTCGCTCCTTCGTCGCTGCGGGGTGCCGCTCCAACTCTACACTTGAGCTCTTCGGGTATTGGTGATATTCGAAGTGACAGTTTTCCTCTGAAGAGGACTGAGCAGGACTGCGAGTGAACCTATCCGCTCCTGAGGCGTGAGGGCCTACAGCGATTATCGGTACTCGTGGTCC
>JAKQEI010000025.1 GCA_029573495.1 Bacteroidota bacterium
TGCAGGATGCCACAGGCCGGACCGTGCGCAGCGGCAACCTGGTCTCCAACACGGAACGGATCGATACGTCCGATCTACTGCCAGGCTGCTATCTGTTGTGTTGGGATGATGCCCGGTTGGCGCCAGCCCGCGTGGTGAAACGGTAGCCGACTACCAGCTCCCACCCGCGCCTCCGCCACCGAAACTCCCACCACCGAACCCGCCGAAGCCACCGCTGCCTCCGCCACCGAAACCACCACCACCGCCTCCAACTCCGCCGAAGCCGCCCATGAACATGTTGCCGCCTTCTCCACCGGGTCCCAATGTGGCACGCTCCAGGTAGTTGGGCAGGGAGTGAACGGCGGCCAGGTCACTCGGTCGTGGGGAGCGTTCCCGGAGTTGTTCGCGTGTACCTTCATTCAGCAAGGTGATGCAGCTGCCCAGCTGCAGGACGTGTGGCATCGATCGCTCCCATCCGCCTACAAGCTTCCGGCCGATATCCTGTTCCACGGTGAACAGCAGCGCGGACGCGTCGCCACGCGCTACGGCCTTGGGGTGTGCGGGTATGATGGCCGCGCAGGAGCCCGGCGTCCGTCAGGTCCGGCCACATCAGCTCGTACTTGAAGGCTTCATGGTCCTCGATACGCTCCTCGATCGCGAGCCGCAGGTCCACCAAGGAGCAGGGAGCATCCGCAGGCAGGAGCTCCCAGGCGAAGGCGCCGGAACGGTCGTCGGGTCTGTGTCCACGCGAGAGGAAGAGCCTGTTCAAGGTGCGTCCACGCCTTCCACCGACCGTCACCTCCTTGAACTGCACCTCCAGTGCGCCGGTGAAGCACAGATGCTGAAGGGTATGGTAGAGCATCGTCTCCCCCGACGAGAGGATCGGGTGCCGGAGGTACACGTATGCCTGGGGGCTGAGCCGGACCATGGAGCGTCCGCAAGATGCGCGATCCTGCGCGTAGCTACGAACCGCAGGATGGCTGGTGGATCAGTGGTCCGCTACTCCGGGAAGTACTGGTTCATCAAGGTGGCGTCGATCTCACCGTCCTGCATGTGGCAGGTGCGGCAGGCCGCGCCCCGGTCGATGGCGGGGGCCCGCACCTCACCATTGGCGCGCAGGTAGCCCCAGACCCAGCCATCCGCATCCGCGGCTTCCGCATCGGGTCGTTTCAGCAGGATGGCGTAGGTGCCAATGGTGCTCGCGTCGCTCCAGAGCTCCTTCACGATCAGCGATCCGGGCGGGAAGGCCGTATCGGCCACCACGCGGTAGAGGGTGTCCAGGGCGGTGGCGGCGATCGCGTTGTAGCGCGTTCGTAGGAAGGCCTCGCTGTGGCCCGATCCGGTGCTGCGCGGCAGGAGCTCGTCGGAGTTCTTGTACCACACGTGCCCGCTGCTGTTCAGCGCCAGCTGGTAGAGCTCGGCATCCAGGGGTGTGGTACCGGGCTCATGCTTGCAGCCCGCAAGGGACAGCGCCAGGGCCGGGATCACCAGCGAAAGGGGAAGGGGAGCGCGCAAGGACATGCTTCAAAAGTAGGCGCCATCGGATCCACCTGCCAGCTGCGGCCGGATCCAAGCCCCACCTATCTTTGAAAGCCATGGCCACCAAGACGAAGAAGAACGCCCTCGACTGGACCCTCGCCCCCGCTCCCGAGTCCAAGGACCACGTCCGCATCAACGAGCAATACGAGCTCTTCATCAACGGCAAGTGGCAGAAGCCGAAGAGCGGCACCCGTTCGACAGCCTCAGGGGAGCCGTACTTCGACACCATCAACCCCGCCAACGAGCAGAAGCTCGCGCGCATCGCCGAAGCCAACGACGCCGATGTGGACGCCGCCGTGAAGGCCGCCCGTAAGGCCTACGACACCGTGTGGAGCAAGATGCCCGCCGCCGAACGCGGCAAGTACATCTACCGCATTGCTCGTTTGTTACAAGAGAAAGCCCGCGAGTTCGCCGTCATCGAAAGCATGGACGGCGGCAAGGCCATCCGTGAAAGTCGCGACGTGGACGTGCCGCTCGCCGCCGCGCACTTCTTCTACTATGCCGGTTGGGCCGATAAGCTCAGTTATGCCTTCCCCGGCAAGAACGTATCGCCGCTCGGCGTCGCCGGGCAGGTGATCCCCTGGAACTTCCCGCTGCTCATGGCCGCGTGGAAGCTCGCCCCCGCGCTCGCCTGCGGCAATACCGTTGTGCTGAAGCCCGCCGAGACCACGCCCCTCACCGCGCTCAAGCTCGCGGGCATCCTGCAGGAAGCCGAGCTGCCCGATGGCGTCGTCAACATCGTCACCGGCGCGGGGGCCACGGGCGCGGCGGTGGTCAACCATCCCGATGTGAACAAGGTCGCCTTCACCGGCAGCACCGGCGTGGGCAAGCTCATCCAGCGCGCCACGGCGGGCAGCGGCAAGAAGCTTACCCTCGAGCTCGGCGGCAAGGCGGCCAACATCATCTTCGCCGACGCCGCCATCGACCAGGCCGTCGAAGGCATCATCAACGGCATCTACTTCAACCAGGGCCACGTGTGCTGTGCCGGCAGCCGCCTCTTCGTGGAGGAAGGCGTGTACGACGAAGTGATCCGCAAGCTCAAGCACCGCATGCGCTCGCTCGTCGTGGGCGATCCGCTCGACAAGAACACCGACATCGGCGCCATCAACAGCCGCGAGCAGCTCGGCACCATCAACAAATACCTCAAGCACGGCGTGGCCGACGGCGCCGAGATGTACCAGCCCGCGTGCGAGCTGCCCGGCAAAGGCTTCTGGTGCCGCCCCACGCTCTTCCTCAACGTGGCGCAGAGCGCGCGCATCGCGCAGGAGGAGATCTTCGGTCCCGTGCTCGCCGTGCAGACCTTCCGCACCGTGGACGAGGTGATCCAGAAGGCCAACAACACGCCCTACGGCCTCAGCGCCGGCGTGTGGACGGACAAGGGCTCCAAGATCTTCAACCTCACCAGCAAATTGCGCGCAGGCGTGGTGTGGGCCAACACCTACAACAAGTTCGATCCCACCTCACCCTTCGGCGGCTACAAGGAGAGCGGGTATGGACGGGAAGGAGGGTTGCATGGGTTGGGGGCGTACTTGAATTTGAATTAGGTCGTGTGGGCGTGCCCCTCGCAAAGCCTCGGGTCGCGCTTTCCGCTCGTACTCCTCGCTCCTTCGTCGCTGCGGGGTACCCGCTTCAACTCTACACTTGAGCTCTTCGGGTATTGGTGATATTCGAAGTGACAGTTTTCCTCTGAAGAGGACTGAGCAGGACTGCGAGTGAACCTATCCGCTCCTGAGGCGTGAGGGCCTACAGCGATTATCGGTACTCGTGGTCC
>JAKQEI010000031.1 GCA_029573495.1 Bacteroidota bacterium
GACCTCGCGGAAGGCCTGTGCAAGCACCTCATCGCCCGCGTGCTGAGGAACAGTATGGACGATCTGCAATTCCTCGACGCACGCTTGAAGGAGGAGGAGAACACGAAGCCGAAGGAGCAGCGTAGCGAGATGGGCTTGATCGATCGTTTGAAGTTCGTGCTGGAGAACCCCTTCGAGCGGATCACCTACACGGATGCCGTCGAGATCCTGCTGCGGAGCAAGCCGCACCAGAAGAAGCAGTTCCAGTTCCCCGTGGAATGGGGCATCGACCTGCAGAGCGAGCACGAGCGCTACCTGGTGGAGAAGCACTTCAAGAAGCCGGTGATCGTTACGGGCTATCCCGCCAAGATCAAGGCCTTCTACATGCGCACCAACGGCCCGGGCGACTTCGGCTACAGCGACAAGGGCACCACCGTGGCCGCCATGGACGTGCTCTTCCCGGGCATCGGCGAGATCATCGGCGGCAGCCAGCGCGAGGAGCGCCTCGATGTGCTGGAAGCGCGCATGAAGGAGATGCATGTGCCCGCCGAAGAGCTCTGGTGGTACCTGGACACGCGCCGCTTCGGCACCGTGCCGCACGCGGGCTTTGGCCTGGGGCTGGAAAGGTTCGTGCTCTTCGTCACGGGCATGGGGAACATCCGGGATGTGATCCCGTTCCCGCGGACGCCGAAGAGCGCGGCGTTCTGAGGAAGATCGACCGTGCCGAACGCGATGGCTTCACAAGCACCCTCTCCTGCCCGCGTGGTGCGCCCTGTCCGCTGGGTGCTCGTGCTCTGCTTGGGGGCTGGCGCTCCCGGGCCGGTCGAAGCGCAGCATCACCGGGGGTCCGATCCGCCCAACGCACACCGGCAGGACGACAGCACGCGGTGGGACCGGGCCATGCTGGCGAACGACCTGCAGTACAAGGGGCTCCTGGATTCGTTGGACTTCCCATTGGCGGTGGGGGTGTGGCCGGTGGAGCCCTACGAAACACCCGGGAACGGCAGCACGCTGGTGGAGTGCTTCGTTGAAGGGGAACGGGTGGTGGGTCGTGCGCTGCACGTGGGCCGAGGACCCCACAATGAGGCAGCCTTCGGGAGCAACGACCTGCAGGACGAGGTCGTGGCCGTGATCCTCGTGGCCACGGACACCCCGGACGACGAGCATCGCTCCATCGCCATCTCACGCAACCACCCGAACTATCTGGCCGAAGGCCGCTTCACCACCACCACGGCCGGGAACATCGACTGGATCACCATGCACCTGGCGGATCGCAGCGCCTACGCCATCGTGAACATGCGTTTCTTCGATCTGCGCGCGGGCCGCCTGATTCTTGTCGCCCCGCGCCCCGACGGGACGCTTCGGTTCCTGCAGCGCGAACTGCCGATGCTCTCGCACACCCAGGTGGAGGCGTTCGTGGCGGGGCTTTCGGAGGCCCCGGAGGTGGTCTCGTTCTTCCGTTGACCGGTCTTGGTCAGGAGCGCCTTCTTCATGACCCGCATGGGGAATATCAGGGATGTGATCCCCTTCCCGCGAACGCCGAAGACGCAGCGTAACACAAGGCCATCGACCTCAACTCACTCAGCCACGCATCTTTCTCTTCTTCTTCTTCTTCGCGAAGTAGAACTCGCTCTTGATCCCCGCCGCCTTCATCAGGTCCAGGCCGTACTGCCGGAGGGTCTCGATCACGGGGATGGCCTGTTCGCCGAGCGGTGTGAGCGCGTACTCGGTGCGGGGCGGCACTTCCGCATACACTTTGCGGGAGACAAGTCCGTGCTGCTCCAAATCGCGTAGCGCCGCGGCCAGCTGCCGATCGCTGATGTGCGCCATGCTCTTCTTCAGCTCACTGAAGCGCTGCTTGTCCTTCTTCAGCCGATAGAGGATCGGGCTCTTCCAGGTGCCCCCGATGTGCGCCATGGCGAACTCCAGCGGGTTGTAGTACACGTGGCCGTCGTGGGTGAAATCGGGCATGATCGATCAGATGATCAGATAATGAGACGATCAGATGATCGCCTTACCGCTGCAAATGTCGTCCACAGCCCTGTATCGACACATACTAACCAGAACGTAAGTACCATATAAAACTGTCTTTACGGCGGTTCCTGCTTGTACATGCCGGAGGTTTGCATCCGGAAAACCAACGAACGCCATGAGCGCAGCACTCAACCTCATCGACCCCGCGAAGCCCAAGCGCATCGCCCTCATCGCCGCCAACGCATCCACCAGCAAGCAGACCGGCTGGCCTATCGGCTTCTGGTGGGCCGAGCTCACGCATCCCTACTGGGAGTTCGTGGAGAAGGGCTATCAGGTGGACATCTTCAGCCCGGATGGCGGCGACCTGGAGGCCGACGGCTTCAGCGACCCCGAGCACGAGAGCGGCTACAGCGCGGCCGACATCCTGAGCCTCGGCTTCAAGAAGAGCGCGAAGCACGCCGAACTCGTCAAGAACACCAAGCCCATCAGCGCGATCAAGGTGGCCGACTATGACGCCGTGTTCCTCACCGGCGGCCAGAGCCCGATGTACACCTTCATTGATAACACCAAGCTGCACCAGCTGGTGGTCGATTTCCACGAGGCGAAGAAGGTCGTGGCCATCGTGTGCCACGCCACCTGCATCCTGCTGAAGGCGAAGACCGCCGATGGCAAGCTGCTGGTGGACGGCAGGACCTGGACCGGCTTCGCCGATACCGAGGAGCAGTTCGCCGACAACTTCGTGGGCCAGCGCATCCAGCCCTTCTGGATCGAGACCGAGGCGAGGAAACTGCCCAACACCAACTTCATCACCGGAGGGATGTTCAAGGCCTTCGCCGTGCGCGATGGTCGGTTGATCACCGGCCAGCAGCAGTTCAGCGGCGCGGCCACGGCCCGCATGGTGATCGAGGCGCTGGGTGCCTGAAATGCAGTAACCACAAAGACACGGAGGGCACGGAGGAGTCCAGTGATGCCGTGGCATTTCTCCGTGTCCTCTGTGCCTCTGTGGTGAGCCACTTGGACCATGATCATCAAACGCCGCTTCGATCCGCTGAAGGTGCTGTCCTACGTGCAGGCCGAACTGCTGCTGGCGCTGATCGCGGCGACGGCGGCCTACGTGGTGCACCGTTGGGAACCGCTGGTGGCCCTGCCCTTCAGCATCGCCGCCACCCTGGGCGGAGCGCTGGCCATCTTCATCGGCTTCCGCAACAACAGCGCGTACGGCCGGTGGTGGGAAGCGCGCACGCTGTGGGGCGGCATCGTCAACAGCTCGCGCGTGCTGGCGCGGCTCATCATCACCTTCACCGACAGTCACGCGCATCAGCCCAACTATGATCGCGCCCGGAGCGAAGCCTTCAAGCGGGAGATAGTGCACAAGGTGATCGCATGGGCCCACGCACTGCGCATCCACCTGCGCGGCGAACGTGACTGGTCGCCCGTAATGGCGCTTATGCCAGCAGAGGAGAGGGCCACGGTGGACGCGGCGGCCAACAAGCCGAATGTGATGATGCAGCTCATCGGGCAGCGGATCTACCGCGCCATGGCCGATGGCACGTTGGGTGGCTTCGACAGCTTCCAGATGGAAGGGCAGCTGCTCGCGCTGGCCAACTACCAGGGCGGCTGCGAGCGCATCAAGAACACGCCTCTGCTGCGCCAGTACCACTTCTTCACGCGGCTCTTCCTGCAGGTCTTCATCGTGCTCCTGCCCTTCTGCCTGGCGGCCGATCTGGAGCGCATGGGCATCGGCTGGGTGGTGATTCCGGTGGCGCTGATCATCAGCTTTGTGTTCGCCATCATCGGCAAAGTGGGCGAGGTGAACGAGGACCCCTTTGAGAGCCGGATCACCGATGTGCCGCTCAATGCCCTGTGCAATACCATCGAGCGCGACCTGCGCGAGCTGTTGGGCGAGGCGGAGCTGCCCGCGAAGCGCCAGCCCCTGGACGGCTACCTGGATTGATCCATGCGCGTGCTCTTTGTCATCGGCTTTCTTGCGCTCTCCATCATTGGCCGCGCGCAGCTCAGCGAAGTGGACACGCTGCGCTGGCATTACCGCGTGAGCGCCACCGGCAGTTGGCTGCGCGGCAACGTGGAGCAGTTCATGCTGCTGGGTACCGGTGAGCTGGCCCATGTGAAGGAGCGCTGGGGCTTCAAGAGCGCGATCAATTACCAGTACGGCACCTTCTTCTACCGGCAGACGCTCGGTGAAGGCATCTGGCGCACTTTCGTCTACGCGAACCCACGGGCCCGGCTCTATCCCTACCTCATGCTGTGGTACCAACAGAGCTACCAGCGCGGCATCGACCACCGCACGCAGGTGGGACCCGGGCTCACCTATGTGCTGCTCCGGAAGAACGCCCAGCTGCTCAAGCTCTCCGCCACCGCCACCTACGAGACCAGCACCTTCCACAGCGCGACGTACAGGGAACGTCCGGATCTCACCGATCCATTGATCGGGACCAATCGACTGACCGGCCGGCTATACGGAGAACATCGCATCATGAAGGGCCTGATGCGCCTGCAATACGAAGCGTGGGTGCAGCCTTCGCTCACGGATGCGGACAACCTGCGCGCGCACGTGGAAGCGGCCTTGAGCATCCCGCTGAAGAAGGGCTTCGCCCTGCGCCAGGCCGTGAACTGGAGCTACGAGAGCGTGGTGCAGCAACGCAATACGTACGAGGATCTGTTGTGGACCTTTGGGATCAGCTACGAAGGCCGATCGAAGGCCCACTGACAACGAACAACCGACCACGAACTACAGCACCCATGACCATCACCATCATCGGCGCCGGCAACATCGGCGGCACACTTGCGGAGAAGTGGAAGTCTGCCGGGCATGACATCCTGATCGGCGCGCGCAACCCGAACGACGAAGAGACACGTGTGTGGGCCCAAGGCATCAGCGCCCGTGTGATGACCATCGCGGATGCGGTGAAGGCCGGTGATGCCGTGCTGATCGCCACACCCGGCAAGGTGGTGACGGACCTGGCCATGTCGCTCGGCGATGCGCTGAACGGCAAGCTCGTTATGGACGCCACCAACATGGCGGGTCCCCTGGGAACGGCGCCCGGTTTCGAGGCCCTGCGCAAGGCCGGTGCCGACGCCGTGAAGGTCTTCAACTGCACCGGCTGGGAGAACCTCGCCGATGTGCGCTACGGCGATGAGGTGGCGGACATGTTCATGGCAGGCGGTAGTGACAGCGCGAAGAGCACCGTGCGCGAGCTTGTGAAGGCCATCGGCTTTGAGGAGTGCCATGACCTCGGCGGTGACGACAAGGCGCCCATCCTGGAGGGCTTCGCACTGGTGTGGATCGACCTGGCGATCTTCCAGAAGATGGGAAGGGGCGTCGCCTTCAAGCTGATGCGACGCTGACGAGTCCCCTAAAGACTGTCATGTCTTGGACGCACCCTCCTGCACGGAGCGTTCCTGCGCATCCACGAGTTCCACCTGCACCGTCGAGCTCACGTTCAACATCATGCCGGCGCCTTCCGCCTGCGCGACCATCTCCTTGATGCGGCGCATGCTCTCCTTCAACTCGATGATCCGCTCCTTCGCCACGTGATCCTCGCGGCCGGTCCGCTCCAGCGAACTGAAGTCCCTCATCTGGTGGAAGCTCACCTTGGCCTGGAACAGGTTGATGAGCACCTCGCGTGCTTCCTCCGGGGTGAAGCGCCCCTTCAAGAGGGTCAGCGGTCCGTTGTTCTCCATGGGTTCGTGGTTGTTGTGTGCTGGCGATCGCCCCCATCACCTGACCGGTCGCGTTCATCCGCCGCGCGCTGCACCGCTTCGATCGTGCGCGATGCGGTTCTGTATGCTCCGGTGTTCATGGTTCGACGATCTTGATGATGCCGTCCAGCTTGACCGCAGTGGGAGATCGATCCAGTCGCTGCCGCAGCTCATAGAGCTCCTTCTGCAGTTGCTTGATCCTGGACTCGCGGTATTTGATGTCCTCCTCGCTGCTGTCCTGCCGGATGTGCTCCTCGTGGAACCGGATCTTCACGTGGATCATCTGGGTGATGAGGTCCAGCGCATCGGCTGCCTTGAACTCGCCGCGTATCAGTTGCATGCTCATCGCTTTGCTCATTGTCCTTGCCCGAGGGAATAGGCCTGTTTGCCGTTGAACGAGTAGAGGTTCTCCGTCTTGATGCTGTCGATGCCCTTGGTATGTGCCTTCGTCAGCAGTTCGATGATGGCTTCCTTGGTCATCGGGGTTCCGTTGCCCGGTTGGAAACGGCAGCGCCAGTGGTCGGTACAGAAGGTCTCCTTGAAGCCGTCTGGCCAGACCTTGATCCCTCGGTTGGTGATCATGCTCAGCTTCACCTCCTTGGTCTCCAGAGCCCTAAGCTCATTGGCGAGGTCGTCGGCTTCCGCTCCGGGCCAGTGCACGAAGAGGTCCACGCCTTCCAGCACCTTTTCCGCGGATAGGCGCCTCTTGTAGCGGGGAAGCGCTAGGGCTGCGCTATTCGCATAGGAAACGGGCTTGAGCACGGAGGGCTTCTTCCCCAGATTGGCGATCACGGCCCGCGCGAACTCCTTCGTGCCCACCTTCCGGCTGCTCACACCTTCCTTGTAGATGTCGTACGTATGGGTCCCATCCTCCAGGGTCTTCAGCCAGGCGTTCTGGACCTTCTCAGCCACCGCAGTCTGGCCGATGTGGTTGAGCATCATGATGGCGCCTTGCAACAGACCGGATGGATTGGCCACGTTCTGCCCGGCGCGTCGAGGGGCCGACCCATGGATGGCCTCGAACATGGCGCATTCCTCGCCGATGTTCGCCGAACCGGCCATGCCGACTGACCCAGTGATCTGCGCAGCCACATCGCTGAGCACATCACCATACAGATTGGGCATCACGATCACGTCGAACAGCTCCGGCGTGTCGGCCAGTTTCGCAGCACCGATGTCGATGATCCAGTGCTCATTCTCGATCTCCGGGTATTCTTTCGCGATCTCCTCGAAGACCTGATGGAACAGGCCATCGGTCTGTTTCATGATGTTGTCCTTGGTGAAGCAGGTCACCTTCCTGCGACCCTGTTGCTTCGCATACTCGAAGGCATAACGGACGATCTTCTCGCAGCCCGGACGGCTGATGAGCTTGAGGCATTGCACCACCTCATCGGTCTGCTGATGCTCGATGCCCGCGTACAGGTCCTCTTCGTTCTCGCGGACGATCACCAGGTCCATCTCCGGATGCTTCGTGCTCACGTACGGGTGCAGGCTACGACATGGCCGCACGTTGGAATAGAGCCCCAGGAACTTGCGCGTGGTCACGTTGAGGCTCTTGTACCCTCCTCCCTGTGGCGTGGTGATCGGCGCCTTCAGGAAGACCTTGTTCCTTCTGATCGTGTCCCATGCGGAGGCCGCGATGCCGGAAGTGTTGCCCGCGAGGTAGACCTTCTCCCCGACCTCGATCTCCTCGATCCGGAGCTGCGCCCCGGCCGCGAGGATCACCTCCAAGGTCGCCTCCATGATCTCCGGACCGATGCCGTCCCCCTTCGCTACCGTTATGGTGGTCATTGTGTGCGCTGTTTTGTCGCGGCAAATGTGAAGCGTCTGTAGCATATACGTTCATCTATCTTCATGATGCATTACATAACGTTCACTTATACTTGTAGGCCGCACCCGCCACTGGGACAGACCGCCGAACATGAACTACACCCTGAACCAGCTGCGGATCTTCCTGAAGGTCGTGCAGACCGAGAGCGTGACGAAGGCCGCGGAGGAACTCCATCTGACGCAGCCGGCCGTTTCCATGCAGCTACGGAACTTCCAAGAGCAGTTCGAGATCCCCCTCACGGAAGTGCTGGGGCGCAGGATACACATCACTGATTTCGGCCACGAGATCGCGCGGAGCGCCGAGACCATCATGGAGCAGGTGCATGCGATCAACTACAAGACCATGGCGCATCGGGGCCAGCTGACCGGCAGGCTGAAGATCGCCGTGGTCTCCACCGGCAAGTACGTGATGCCTTACTTCCTGGCGGACTTCATCAAGGCACATCCCGGCATCGAGCTGACCATGGATGTGACCAACAAGAGCGAGGTGTTGCGCAGCCTGCAGAGCAACGACGCGGGCATGGCCCTGGTCTCCATCCTCCCTGCGGACATCGCGGTGGAGCGCCTCGACCTCCTGAAGAACAAGCTCTACCTGGTCGGGAGGATCAAGGATGCACCGCAACGAGCGGCGGACCCGCGCAAGGTCTTCCCCGAGCTGCCGCTCATCTTCCGGGAGAAGGGTTCCGGAACACGGCAGACCATGGAGCGCTTCATCGAGAAGCACGACCTACGCGTGTTGCGCAAGATGGAACTCACCTCCAACGAGGCGGTGAAACAATCGCTGCTGGCCGGCCTGGGGTATTCCATCATGCCGTTGATCGGGATCCGCAACGAACTGCAACAGGGCGAGCTCTCCATCATCCCGGTGAAGAGGCTGCCCATCACCACCACCTGGAGCCTCATCTGGCTGAAAGGAAAGAAGCACGCCCCCGCCCCGCAGGCCTTCCTGGAGCACCTCCGGCAGCACCGGGCGCACATCGTGAGGGAGAAGTTCAGCTGGTACGAGGGCTATTGAGTTACCGCCTTCGCGCTACGGATTGCAGTTGCCGCAGTGCATCGGTTCCTCGCTCACCTTGCCGTCCGGACGCGGACGGTGGCGACATGCGAGCAGTGCATGCACGTCCGTTGGTAGGCCCGGATGCTTTCGGTGGGCCATCCGCACAGCTCGCACGGGAGGCCCGGGAGAGCCGTCGTTGTTCGGAACCAGCAAGCGCCGCAGGCCGGGCACAGGGTGCCCAGCTCGCTGGCGAAGCGCTCGGCCGTCTCCGCGATCACCTGCATGCGCGTAGGGTTCATCATGGCGCGCATATCGGTCTCCACCCAGCAGGATCCGTGGGTCGAGATGATCTCTTCTGCGATCGTCCGCAACGTTTCCTCGTTCTGCACGCCTTTGACCATGCGATCGCCGGCGCTCCACTTCTCGCCCGTTCTGATCACCAATCCGTGTTGCGGGAACTGCAGGCGTCCGGCGAAGTCCTTCACCTGGCCCCAACTGCGGCATTCCTCGCCGCCAAAGACCGTGCTCAGCGAAACATGGCGCTGTTCGAAGAAGGTCACGTCGCGTGCATCGTACAGCACCAGCATCTCCTCGTTGCACGGTACGAAGGGAGCAGGCGGGTATGGGAAGAAGGAGCCTTCGCTCGCGATGACCAGGTCCAAGCCGCTGACCTCCGCGCCGTGCCTCGCCTTCGCCTTGCAGGCTTCCACTGGATCCAACGTTCGCACGACCTCCCCGCTGAACGCGCCGAAACGGTCCGTGTCAACACCCGCGATGGATGTGAAGCCCGCGAGCGGCAGCACGCGTGCGAGCGCCGGCCCGATCACCCGTTCCTTGCCGTGGATGGTGGCCACCCCGAGCTTCCGTCCCTTGAACCGTTCCAGACCGGTCATCACCGCTTCGCCGCGAGATAGCTCTCCGTGAGGTCGATCAGATAGGCGGCAAGGTCCTTCCGGTCCTTCCTTCTGCTCAACTCGGTGAGCGCGGGCAGATGATGCATGGCGAACTCCAAGGAATGGGCCATGTCCACCAACGTGGTGGCGAAGGAGCGCGGATGTTTCAGGCGTGGTGCGCAGGCCTTCAACTCACCTGCGATGTGCCCGCAAAGGTCCTTATAGGGCTTGAACAGCTTCTGCTCGTTGTCGGCATCCACATCCTTGTGCAGGAAGGATTTCGAACCCTCGTTCACGACCAGCTCGCGCAATTCCGATGGATCGAAGAGGCCCGCCATGGCATCGGATGGCCAGATGCCGCTGATGGCGGTGATGTCTCCGCGCAAGCGCTCCATCGGATCCTTCAGATGACGCCCTTCCTGCTGGCAATGGGTGGCCAGCCAGAGCCAGTACATCTGGTCATAGTACTGGAGCAGACGGTGCTTGTTGGCGAAGTAGTGGTACACCGTCATCTCGGTGCAGCCCGCCTGCTCCGCGAGCTTCCGGAAGGTGAAGGCCTCCAGCCCCAGTTCGTTCATGAGCACCAGGCCCTCCGCCAGGATGCGCCCGCCCACGGGCGTGCCGGTGTCGCGCAGGGCCAGGCCTGGATCGGGTGCGATGAGGTAGCGGGGCATGATCGTATCCGCCGCAAACATAGCACTGCCATTATTTGTTATGGTTCTGCCATTATACTTTTTAGTATTACTATATTTGCCCCGGAACCTCTGAAGCAGCCCCATGATCCACCTCACCATCCAGACCCGCACCGTTGAGGCCGCGGAGCGCCTGGCCGCTCATCTCATGGAACGGCATCTGCTGCTTCATCCCACCATGGATACGGATCATGAGGAGCTTACGTGGGCCGATGGCCGTCTCACACGCACGAGCCAGCTGCTCCTGCAAGGCATGACGAAGGCTCTCCTGTACCGCGAGATCGAACAGACCGCGATGGATCTTCTCGGCGGCGACCTGGTGCGCATGCACGGCACTCCCATCACGCACATGGATCCGGAAGCGCAGAGGAGGTTGCTGGAACAGACCGCCAAGACCTGAACCCATGGCACGGCTCCTTCCATTCATCCTGTCCGCGTTGCTGGCCACCCTCTGTCGTGCGCAGATCAACAACCGCCTGGAGTCCATCCAACTCATCCAGCAGGGTGACATCCAGTTGCGACTGGGCAACAGCGAGCAGGCCTTGCTGCACTACACCAATGCCATCCAGAAGGACATGGCGTTCGCGGACGCGTACATGAAACGCGCCACCCTGCTCAGCCGTCTCGGGCAGAACACACAAGCGCTCGCCGACATGGACCGCGCGCTGGAACTGAACCCCTACAGCGAGTGGATCCACGACCGCCGCGCCAAGACCCGCATGCTCGTGAACGATGTGAAAGGCGCCATGGATGACTGGTCGGAGGCGATCGAACTGCATCCTTACGACGAGCTCCTGCGCGAACACCGGGTGGACGCCTGGATCGGGGCGGGCGATCTGGAGCGTGCCGCGGCCGATCTCGACTCCATGATCTACCGCAAGCCGTATGACGTGCTCCTGCTCCTGAAGCGCGGCTCCGTGGAACTGCAGATGGGCAATGGTCCGCAAGCGCTCGAACGGTTCGACCAGGCGGCTGGTATCTCGCCCCGCCTGGCGATCATCCATGACCTGCGCGGGCTGGCCCTGATGAAGATGAAGCGCTGGTCTGATGCGCTCGAGGCGTTGAACAAGGCGCTCACCCTGCACGACCGTTTCGACCTGGCCTATTACAACCGGGGTCTGGTACACCTGCAACTGGGCGACGAAGGCCGGGCGCGTGCGGACATGGACCAGGCGCTCGCCCTATCCCAGGACAAGGCCCATGTCTTCTTCCAGCGTGCGCTGGTGCGGAAGCGTGATGGCGATCTGCCGGGTGCGCAGGAGGACTATGACCGGGCCTTGGAACTGGCTCCCGACTATTTGGAAGCCCAGTACAACCGGGCCTTCGTCCGAAAGCATCTGGGAGACCATGCTGGAGCATTCGCGGACGTGGAGCGTGCCATCCAGCTCGCCCCGGACGACCCTGATGCGTGGACGATGAAAGGGAACCTTCACATGCTGTACAGCGAACACGATGAGGCCATCATGTGTTATGACCGGGCCATCGGTCTGCGCCCGGACCAGGCCAACGCGCTCTTCAACCGGGGGCTCGCATACCATATGACCTATCGCCCGATGCAGGGATGTGAGGATCTTCGTCGCGCCGAGGCCTCCGGCTCGGTCCGCGCGTCGGATGCCCTCACGTACTTCTGCGCGTTCTGAACATGACCAAGCACATGGACCCCATCACCCCCTGGTATCGCCTAACGCGCCTCTTGAAGGTGGACAAGCGAGAAATCGGTCACATCTACCTCTATGCACTGGTGGGGGGGGCCATCAGCCTGAGCGTGCCGCTGGGCATCCAGGCCATCATCAACCTCATCAGCGGCGGACAGGTGGCCACCAGCTGGGGCGTCCTCATCGCCTTCGTTACCATCGGCGTTGGATTCACCGGAGTGCTTCAGGTGATGCAGCTGGCCCTGGCGGAGAACATCCAACAACGGCTGTTCGCGCGCAGCGCATTCGAGTTCGCGTACCGCATCCCGCGGATCAAGGCCGAAGCCGTGGGGGGCAAGTACCTGCCCGAACTGGTGAACCGCTTCTTCGATACGATGTCCATCCAGAAGGGCTTGAGCAAGCTCCTGCTCGAGGTTCCCCTGGCCTTGCTCCAGATCGCCCTATGCCTGATCCTGCTTGCGCTCTACCATCCGTTCTTCATCGCCTTCGGCGCCTTCCTCCTGCTTCTCCTGTACGGTATCTTCCGCTTCACAGGGAAGCGCGGTCTGGAGACCAGCATCACCGAGAGCGGCTACAAGTACGCCGTGGCCCACTGGCTCGAGGAGCTGGCCCGCAGCATGGGCACCTTCAAGCTCATCGGTGAGACAAGCCTTCCCCTGGACCGCACCGATCAGCTCGTGAATGGTTATGTGACCGCCCGGAAGGCGCACTTCCGCGTGTTGCTCGGACAGTATGGCGCCATGGTGGTGTTCAAGGTGGTCGTGACCTTGAGCCTGCTCGCACTGGGCGGTGTGCTGGTGATGAATGAGCAGATGAACCTTGGACAGTTCGTAGCGGCGGAGATCGTGATCCTGCTGCTGATGGGTGCCGTGGAGAAGATCATCCTGCGGATCGAGACCGTGTACGATGTGCTCACGGCCCTTGACAAGGTGGGTAGCGTGACCGACCTGCCCCTGGAGCGGGAGGAAGGCCTGCGCACGATCGATCGGAACGCGTCGAAAGGGCTGGACGTGCGCCTTACCGGTGTGGCGTTCCGATCGCACTTCCACGGTCGGCCGGTGCTGGAGGGGATCGACCTGCACCTGGAGCCCGGCGAGAAAGTGTGCCTCAGCGGTCCCAATGGCGCGGGGAAGACGACCCTCCTGCGCATCCTGGGCGGTGCCATCACGGCGCATGAAGGCACCGTGCAGCTGGACGGTCACCCCATGAACAGTCTGGACCTGGGCATGGTCCGTTCGGTGATCGGCGACAGCCTGACGGATGAGGATGTCTTCGCCGGAACCGTGCTGGAGAACATCGCCGTGGGACGTGCTTGGGTGACGGAGAAGGATGTGACGGACGCCTGCCGCGTAACCGGTCTCTTCGAACAGCTCTCGCAATACCCCGAAGGCCTCCTGACCCGTCTTGACCCACAAGGATCACGCCTTCCGAAGAGCCTGGTGAAACGCATCATCCAGGCCCGATGCATCGCCGGATCGCCGCGCTTGATCCTTCTGGAGGACAGCTTGCAGAACTGGGACATGAAGGACAGGGAGGAGCTGCTTGGGTGGATCAGCGCACCCGAACGGCCATGGACCCTGCTCGCGGTGAGCAACGATCCCTGGCTCCAACAACGCTGTACCCGCAGCGTACACTTGCGCGATGGCAAACTCATTCCCGCCTGAGCCATGCTTGATCTGAGCCCCGATAGCCCGGTACCCGAGCTCCAGCGTACGAGCTTCACTTCCTTCCGCACGATCGGCGTGGCACGTGCCAATGACCTCTTCGCGTTGTGGGTGAGGATCATCTGCGCGGTCATCTTCATCGGCCTCTTCCTGCCGTGGACGCAGAACATCCGCGCACGCGGTACGGTGACAAGCCTCTCGCCCGATCAACGTCCGCAGACCATCCATGCCATCATCCCCGGCCGCGTGGAGCAGTGGTACGTGCAGGAAGGGCAGCTGGTGCAGAAGGGGGACACCATCCTGCGCCTGAGCGAGGTGAAGCCCGAGTACTTCGACCCCAAGCTGCTGGACCGCACGCAGGAGCAGATCACCGCGAAGGAATTGACCGGTCGCAGCTACGAAGAGAAGGTGCATGCGCTGGACGCACAGATCGATGCGCTCACCGCCGGTCTGCGCATCAAATTGGAGCAGGCCCAGAACAAGATCAAACAGGCGCAATACAAGCTGCAGAGCGACAGCATCCGCGTGGTGGCGGCGGAAACGGAGATCAAGGTGGCCGATGAGCAATATGCACGCGGCGAGCAGCAGTTCAAGGAAGGCCTGCTGAGCAAGGTGGAACTCGAACGTCGACAGGTGGCCCAGCAACGCGCGAACGCCACCCTCATCGATGCGCGCAACAAAGTGCTCGATGCACGTAACGAGCTGCTCAACGCACAGCTGGAGATCAACGGCATCCGCAACGATTACCGCGACAAGCTCAGCAAGGCCGAGAGCGAGAAGTACGCGAGCATGAGCCAGATGTACACCACCGAGGCCGAGGTGAGCAAAATGCAGGTGGATCTGGCCAACTACACCGTGCGCGCGGGCAACTACTTCGTCACCGCGCCACAGCCCGGCTACATCACCAAGGCGGTGGTCACCGGCATTGGCGAGACGGTGAAGGAAGGCGATGAACTGGTGAGCGTGATGCCCGCGGGATCCGACCTCGCCGTGGAGCTCTATGTACGTCCGATGGACATGCCTCTTATCACCAAGGGTCAGCCGGTGCGTTTCATGTTCGATGGCTGGCCCAGCATCGTCTTCAGCGGCTGGCCCAACAGCAGCTATGGCACCTTCGGTGGCAAGGTGGTGGCCATCGACAATTTCATCAGCCCCAACGGCAAATACCGCATCCTCGTGGGACCGGACAAGGCGGATGAAGCCTGGCCGAACGCGTTGCGCGTGGGCGGCGGTGCCGTGGGCTTCGCATTGATGAAGGATGTACCGATTTGGTACGAGCTCTGGCGGCAGATCAACGGCTTCCCACCGGACATGTACACCACGGAACAAGCGTCCGTCGAGGACCGAACGAGCAAACCATGAAGCCGGAGGTGACGAAGAGCACTGGTGATGAGGTGAGGAAGCGGGAACGCGCAAGGACCCCTCTTCCATCGTTCCTGTCCTCCTTTCCGCTCCTTCTCCTCTTCGCCTTCCACGCGTTCAGCGCGACCGCACAGGTCCCTCCTGTGCTCACACGCGACGCCTTCATCCGTATCGTGCTGCAGCACCACCCGATGGCGCGTCAAGCTGCCCTCCGACCCCAACTTGGTGAAGCTTCGGTGCGCAGCGCCCGTGGAGGCTTCGACCCCATGGCCACGGCTGCGTATGACGAGAAGCAGTTCGACGACAAGAACTACTTCCAGCTCTTCGATGCGGGGTTGAAGGTGCCGACCTGGTACGGCGTGGAACTCTTCGCAGGCTATCAGGAGAACGGCGGCGACTTCCTGAACCCGCAGAACAGCACACCCGATGATGGCCTGCTCAAAGTGGGCGGACAGCTCAGCCTCGGCCAGGGCCTATTCATTGACCAGCGACGCGCCACCCTGCGTAAGTCGCAGGCCTATCTGCGCGCCACGCAAGCGGAGCAGGAGCAGATGCTGAACGACCTGCTGCTGCAAGCCCTGCATGACCACACCGACTGGGTGGCGGCCTACCGCGCACTCGAGGTGGCCATCACCGCCGTCCAGCTCACGGAACTACGCTTCGATGCGGTGCGCGGATCCTGGCGCGGCGGCGATCGACCGGCGATCGACACGCTCGAGGCCTTCCTGCAGCTACAGGACCGACAGATGCGCCGGCAGCAAGCCACCCTCAACTTCCGCAACACCGGCCTGCGCCTGAGCAACCACCTGTGGAACGAGGCGCAGCAGCCGCTCGAACTGCAACCTTCCGTGGTGCCCGAACCGGCCGACCTCCTCTCTACCGGTGCATTCCAACTGCCGGACACCGCGATCCAACGTGCATTGAACGAACATCCCCTGCTCGCTCAAGCCAGCGCACGCATCGACCAGCTGGACGTGGACCGCCGGCTGCGGACCGAATACCTGAAGCCCGACCTGGACCTGAAGTACCAATGGCTTGGCCACGGAGGCGCGCTGAATAACGAACCGGGCACAACGCTGATGGGACAAGGCCATCAGTTCGGTGTGGGCTTCCAAGTGCCGCTCTTCCTGCGCCGCGAACGCGGTGAACTGGCGATCGCGAAGCTCCGGCTCACCGACGCCAACCTTGGCCTGGATCGCGACCGCCTGCGCATACGCAACCGCATCAACGAACGCTTGAACGAGATCAACACCTACGCAGACCAAGTGCGCCTGGGCGCGGAGATGGTCGTGAACAACGAACGCCTGCTCGCCGGGGAGAACCAGCGCTTCGCCGCGGGGGAGAGCTCGCTCTTCCTCGTGAATGCGCGCGAGGTACCACTGATCGACATGCGCATCAGGCAGGTCGACCTCGAGGCACGATTACGCAAGGCCTACTTCAGCCTGGACCACGAGGCAGGGACATTGTGGAGGGCTTGGCGCCGATAATGGTCGAGGTAGCCCTTCCGGCCCCCTCGGTGATGGTCTCGTGACCCCATCCATGACGCGGGCATGCCGAATGCCCCTTGCATTGCGGTGACCATGGGTACATGCGCTGTTCGGCAAGGACGACAGTGGGTCTGGGGACGCATTCAGGTGATCTTTGAACTGGGCTCCACGGCTGAGCGAGGTAGGGCTGAACCACGCCTTGCATTGTAGTGGGGGATGCGTGGTCCCGCCAAGCGCGTAGGACGTCACGCGACCATGTGACCTTCGTTCACACCGCCAGAGGGGTCGAAACATACGGTATGACCATCGTCATCCTGGTCGGCCGAACCTTCTAGGGTAGTTCCCTTTTCCTATTGAACACCTCCAATGGTCCGGAGCGCTTGGCACTCCGCGATTGATCGGGCACACGAAGTCTTAGGTGTGGAACGATCCGACCACACCCCGTCGATCAAAAGACCGCAAGCGCATCAATTGCCTGACCCACAGGGAATAATGATCGTCTTGTCGATTCGGCGTGCTGGAATTTTCATCCCCACCGTGAACCAATGTCGTCGCGATCTGTTTAAGCATTTAATCCAATCGTTTAACAATCGGACCGGCTAGCAACCCCAAACCCTACGGACCCATGATGACCAGACCAACTACCAGGACCCGCCTCGCGCGATCCGCCCGAATGGCGTGGGGAGTTCTGGTGCTGTCCCTCTTCGGCAGCACCGCCTCAGCACAATCCTACTGTTCCAGTGATGGGGGCAGCGGGAACACATTCAACATCGATCGGGTGGCCTTCGCGACCCTTGATAACACGACAGGCGACAACAATGGCTACGGCGACTTCACCGCTCTTGCGGCAGCCGTGGATCCGGGAAGCACCTACAGCATTACCATGGAGCCGAACGGCCCCTACTTCCTTCGCTATCGCTGGCGCGTATGGATAGACTGGGATCAGGATGGGACTTTCTCACTGAACGAGCGCGTTGTGCAGCGCACCGGCTATGGCAACGAGACCGCGACCATCACTGTTCCAGCCGGCGCACTTCCAGGCAACACCCGCATGCGTGTGAACATGAGCGCTTTCGCTTACCGGGACGCATGTGAGAACTGGTTGGTGGGAGAGGTTGAGGATTACACGGTGGCCGTATCGGAATCATGCGTCGCGAAGGCCGGGACCCTGACCATTACCAAGCCGTTGGTCTGCTTCGAAGGTTCATCGGCCAATCTGGCGGCAAGCGTTGATGTAGAGCCGACCGTTCCGCCCGGATACCAGGTTCTCTACGTTCTCACTTCCGGTAGCGGCCTGGTGATCGAGCAGGTGAACGCGGATCCCGCGTTCACCGTTACGGAGCCGGGTCTTTACACGATACACACCTTGGTTTATGACCCGAACACCCTGGACTTGTCCATTGTGGTGCCCGGGCAGACCACAGGGGGGCAGGTGAACTCACTGCTGATCCAGGGTGGTGGCTCGATCTGCGCTGCACTGGATGTGACTGGCGGCGTAGCGAACGTCATCGCTCCGAACGCCGGTACCCTCAGCGGTGGTGGTGATGTGTGCTTGACCGGGGATGCGGTTACCCTGACCGCCACGCCCAACGGCGACAGCAACACGCCCGATGGCTACAGCCTCGCTTACGTGTTGACCTCTGGCAGTGATCTGGTGATCCAGCAGCTTGGTGGATCCCCAGAGTTCCAGGTGATGATGGGTGGACTCTACACCATCCACACCTTCGTCTTCCCCAGCGATCTCGATCTCAGCGTGGTGGAGCCCGGCGTGACCACCGGTGGTGATGTCCTCGGTCTGCTCGCTGCCAACAACATTTGCGCGAGCCTCGATGTGACCGGCGCCGCCTTCAACGTGACGGCTCCCAGCGCCGGTACCCTCAGCGGTGGCGG
>JAKQEI010000043.1 GCA_029573495.1 Bacteroidota bacterium
CACCCTGGATACAAGCACCTGGCCGTCCTTCCCATCGGCGCGAAGCAGGTAGCTGCCTGCAGGCAGGGCCTCGAGGTCGAGTTCGGCCCGAGAGGTACTTACATGGATCCTCATCACGGATCGACCGGTGGCATCCATGAGATCAAGTCCAGCGCCATCCACCGGGAGGTTCACAATGCACAACGGGCCGTCCGTTGGTACCGGGAACACGAGCAGGTCCGAATAGGTGACCCCCACTTCCTCCACGCCGGTGCTGCTCGGATAGTTGGTGGCGTTCCCGGGAATGGTGAAGTGACCGCTCTGGGGTCCGGTGTTCCCGGCAGGCACGGTGCCCCGATAGGTGGGACCGATCACGTAGGGGTAGGCGGGCAACAGGTTCTCGGTGAGGGTGACGAAGTACGCATAGGTGCCGTCCGGATACTCGGGGGTGCCACAGGTGCGGCCGTTGTGCTCGTCGAGGTCGCCGGATCCGGCCACGAACGCATAGTCCTCCAGGAAGGCCCCCAACGGGTATTGACCGCCGATCGCCGGGCCGTATTGGTTCGCCTGAAGGGCACTTCCGTCAGGCCGGGTGGTCCGTTGCGTGATGGACCGCAATTGATAGCTGCTCCGCATCCGGCTCAGGCCGCCTGTTCCGTCGGGGTTGGTGTAAGCGAAGGCGCCATAGACCGGATAGCCATCGAATGCGAAGCCGATCAGGTCGCTGTGGTGTTCGTCATCCGTGTGGGCGTAGAGGCAGTTCGGGCTCACATGGTGGTGGTATTCACCGTTCGGCGCGGGATGGCCCAGGCAGGCATCGAAGCTCGATCCCTCGAAGATGTACGCATCCCGGTTCCAGATCCCCTGGTTGTTGTAGCTCATGCCATCCTTCGCGTTGAAGATGCTCACCCCGTTCCGCCAGACACCGATGTGGCCGAGCGGCGTGTTCACCAAGGTGCCGGTGTTCTCCACCGGCCCGCGCGTGATGCGGAAGCAGAAGTCCTGGTTCGCCGGTGTGTTCGGGTTGCCCGCCCAGGGACCGATGTCGTAGCCGGGGATGCAGGTGCAGCGCACGTACACATCGGCATCGGTGTAGGCCACCTGCTGCACGTTCGTGAGGTTGCCGTTGTAGCCGGTCTCTCCACCCGGGTTGATGATCCAGCTGGTGATCTCGGCGTCCTGAGGTAAGGCGATCACGGGAATGGCGAGGAAGAGGGCGAGGAGATGAGGTCTCATGCCGTATCAGACGGTGGGGCGGGGGAATGGTTTGATCGGGACCGGGCGGTACCATCAGAGGAGCTCCTCTCGCGCGAGCTCCAGGCACTTGCACCCCAGGGCCTCGTCCATGAAGAGGCTGAGGTAGTGCATGTCCGGCCTGGCACGCTTGCGACCGGTGCGTTCCACCACCGCGGCGATCACGATGGCCAGGGTGGCCATACCGGCCATTGGATAACCCCAGGGAGCGTCACCCGCCATCTGTTGGGCGATGCCCAGCGTGAGGCCGGTGAGTGCGAGCAGAACGAGTGCGAGGTAACCGCCGGCGAAGAGCATCCAGATCGTGGGGTTCGGGCCGATCTGGCAACGCACCAGGGTCTTCCCATCGGCCAGGGCCTCGAAGGAGATGTCCATCTGTGGCGTCCATGCCGCGGAGTCGCGTTGCGGGAAGGTCAGGACGAGATGGTCCAGGGTGGACCGGAGCAGGAGGCCACGCGGGTTGTTGCTGCCGAGCCGATCGCGGATCAGGCGTGTGACCTCGGTGCTGGTCGAAACCGTGGAGAACCTATAACGCGGTCGGAAGCCGGGTAGCTCCATGGGTGGAAACTAACCGGCTTCCCGGATCCCATGGCTGATGTCGATCAGCCCGGATCGAAGTGACGGAGTGTGCCTAGTTGAGCTTGAAGGCGATGGGCAGCGTCATCTTGGAGTCCACTTCCTTTCCACCGGCACGCGCCGGTTTCCAGGCGGGCATGGCGTTCACCACCCGAAGGGCTTCCGCATCGATATCGGCGCGGACACCGCGCTTCAACTCAATATCAGCCAGTTCGCCGGTGTTCTTCACGACGAAGGCGACATATACCGTCCCTTCTGCTCCATCCGCGCGAGCCGCCGCCGGATACTTCACATGGGAGCCGAGGTACTTGACCAAGGCCTCCATGCCGCCCGGGAACTCGGCGGGTGTGTCGTTACCGGTGAATACGGTGGCGGGGTCATGGGGTCGGGGTTCCGACGCCGGTTGCCAGGCGATCAAGCCGAAACCGAGGATCAAGGCCGGGACCAGGAGCAGGAGCTTTGGACGGGTGGCATGTGGAGGACGGTTGTTCTGTAACATGGTCAGTCGTTGTTTGAGGTTCGTGGAAGAAAAGGTCGTCATCAAGGAGCTGGGTCGTGTGCCCATGGCATTGGCGAGCAGCAGGGCGGGATAATCCGGATGGAAGCTCCGGGCCGATCGGTCGGCGATGAGCTCGTGCACCAGACGCAACTCGCGCAATGCGAGGTGGACGAGCGGGTTGCTCCAGGCCAGTGCACGGACGACCTCGAAGAGGATGACGTCAAGACTGTGGTATTCCCGTACATGGACCTCCTCATGAGCGATGATCGCCTCGCGGTCGACAGGGTGAAGCGTGTCGGGTGAACGGATCCGGCCCAGGAACGATGCGGCGCCGTTGCCGGGGCGTTGGATCAGTTCCCACGCCCGCTGGATGCGAATGCCAAGTACGAGCAGGAGCAGGGCGGTCACCGCGCCGTGGACCATCATCAACCCACCTGACCAGGAGAGCGAAGAAGAGGATCCCATCGACGACCCGACCATGACGGCGGGCAGTTGGATGGTGTAGAGCGGCGCGGATCCACTGTTCGGCAGGAGGGGCAGTAGGGCGGCCACCAAGGGGCTGAGCAACAGCCAGACTCGACGTGCTTGGAACCCGGTCTCACGGCGGAACATGAGCAGGTAGACGCCGAACAGGATGCCGAACACGAGGTTGGCCTTGAGGTAGTAGGTCAGCGCTTCCATGTCATCGTTCCTTCTTGGTCCGTTTGATCAGCTTCAGCAGTTCGTCGAGCTCCTGGGCATCTAGCTGCTCGCGTTCGATGAAGAACGAGAGCAGGGCCTTGGGCGAGCTCCCGAAGTAGTCCTTCACGAGCTTGCGCACCGATCGATCCCCGTAGGTGGCCTTCGATATGCGTGGCTGGTAACGGTGGCTGCGGCCGAAGGCCTCATGTTCCACGAATCCCTTCTCCTCGAGTATCCGCACGATGGTGCTCACGGTGGTCACGGCCGGACGGGGTGCGGGCATCGCCGCCAGGATGTCCTTCACGAACGAGGGCCCCAGCTTCCACAATACGTGCATCACCTGTTCCTCGGCCTTGGTCAATCGTTCCATGGTGCAAGTATAACTAAATAATTAGTCGAATAACGAAAGGATTAGTTGTAAAGGTCGGATCGGGGACGGGAATGGTGGTCGTGGACCGGGGAACGGCAGGAGGTGAGCCCGTTCCGCCGAGGGTGGACAGGTCGCCTGCTGGTCGCGGATATCGTCGCGAAGGGCCTTGTGGATGCTTCTCGCGCTTAGCGATGGCTTGAGGTCAACGGAAGATGCCTCACCTTGAGCCGACAACGCGGTGATGCGTTCCGGGATCATCAGGACACCACAGCGGAGCATTGGACCCGGATCAGCCACCTAGGGGGAACCGATACCGTTATCGATATCGCGATAACATGAAAGGCCCGCACCGATCGATGCAGGCCTTTCATGTTCCTCCGCCCTCCTTCCTATTGCACGATCAGCTTACCGGTCAGGACCTGCGTACCAGCCGTTATGCGGTAGAGGTAAAGGCCGGCTGTGGTCCCGGTCGCGTCCCAATCGATCCGGTATTGGATATCTTCCGGAAGGATCCCCAGGTCGCGGCTGGTGATGAGCGCCCCGTTCAATGCCCTTAGTTCGAAGGTGACATGTAGGTCCGGCATGGACGGTGTGAAGGCGAAGACGGTGGCGCCGCTTGTCGGGTTCGGGAACACGTCCACCGCAATGGGTTCCACTTGGATCGATTTGGCCGTGCCGAGCACCAGCGCGTCCTCGGTCACCGGTTCCGGTGCCATGCCACTGCCGCTCGGGCAGATCAGGTAGCCACTATTCACCACCCCTCCTGCATAACCCTGGTTGATCGCGGTCAACGCATCGTTCAAGGCCTCCCGTGTGTACGTGTTCCCGCAACTGCCGATCTTCTCATCGGCTGCGTCGATCACCTGCTGCACGGTCCATCCGGCGAAAAGACCGTCGCCCACCACCATGTCCTTCAGCAAGGTCGTTGAAGGGCTGTAGGCATCGTCGTACTCGTCGAAGCGAACACTGAGCTTCAAGGCGACAAGCTGGCCTGCGAAGGTGTTGCCATAGGTCGTGGGGTTCTGCATCGTGCCAAAGGGCAGACGGGCGATCGCGCCATAGGAGGGGAGGAACGCTGCGACGGCGTTGGCAGAGGTCAGGCGCAGCCTGCGGGTCCCGCAGCCGATCGTGAGATAGTTCGGAGCGGGGAAGGCCGCGGCGAAGTTGTTCGCCATGAAGCCGGCCGCATTGTTCCAAGATGGTGTCGCCCCCCAGACCTCCTGGGTCTCGGTGCGCGTTCCCATACAGTCGTTACCGGCGGGCAGGTCGATCGTGGTGGTGCAGGTGGAGGTGCAACCACGTGAATCCGTGACCACCACCGTGTAGGTGCCGGAACTGGTGACGTTGGCAACGGCGGAATTGCTCACAGGTGAGGTGTTCCAACTGTAGGAATACGGGCCCAGACCACCCCAGGCGACCGCACGTACGGTGCCGGCGTTCGGGTTCGAGTTGCACACCACCGTTGGCGGGCTGTACGCGCGCACGAACACGCTCGTGGAGGTGGAACTGCAACCCGGCAGGGAGACCCGCACCGAGTAGTACCCGGTCAGCGTTGCTACGTAGCTGCTGCCGGTCGCGCCATTGATCGTGGAGCCATTGCGATACCAGGTATAGTAGTACCCGTTCCCCGCGTTCGCGTTCAACGTGACGCTTCCACCATAGCAGAACGCGGTGGGGCCGCTTGTTGTGATGCTGGCGTTCGGGCCCGCACCCACGCTCACATTGATCGGCGCCGAGGTGGCCGTGCAGGTTCCCGAGGTCACCGTCACCGTGAAGGCCCCGTTCAGGTAGGCGGTGTAGGCGTAGCTCGTGGCTCCGGAGATGGCGATGCCGTTGTAGCGCCACTGATAGGTGGCCCCGGCCGACTGCTGTGTCACGAGGATGACGTTGCCGCCGGTGCAGAAGGAAGTAGGCCCGAGTGCCGTGACGGTCGGGGTGGTCCCGGAGCTGGAAGCACTGACCGTCACCGCTGTGCTGGTGCCCGAACAGCCACCGTTCGTCACGGTCACGGTGTAGCTGCCGCTCACGGTCGCGGAGTACGAACTGCCGGTCGCGCCGTTGATCACTGTTCCGTTCCTGCGCCAGACATAATTATTGCCGTTCGCACTCCCCGTGGTGAGGACCACGCTGCCTCCACTGCAGAAGCTGGTGCTGCCTTGTGGGGTGATCACCGGCGTGGTTCCATTCCCGACCGAGACGGTGATGGCGCTGGAGGTCGCCGAGCAACCATTGTTGGTCACGGTGCGGGTGTAGCTTCCTGCCTGGGTGGCCGTATACGTGCTGCCGGTCGCACCGCTGATGACATTGCCGTTCCGCGCCCAGGAATAACTGTAGCCCGTTCCGGTATTGCCGGACAAGGTCACACTGCCTCCGGAACAGAAGGTGGTCGATCCACTGGCCGTGATCGTGGCGCTGGGCATGCTGCCCACCTGGATATCCACTGCGGCCGAGGTGGCGGTGCACGATCCGTTCGAGACGGTGACCGTCATGGCCCCGTTCATGTACGCGGTGTATGCATAGCTCGTGGCGCCACTGATCGGATCCCCGTTCAAGCGCCATTGGTAGGTGTTGCCGCTTGCCTGCTGGGTCACCAGGATCACGTTGCCACCAGTGCAGAAGCTCGTTGGGCCATATGGCGTGATCACCGGTGAGACCCCGGATCCGGAGACACTCACAGTGACGGCGCTGCTGGTGCCGGAACAGGTTCCGTTGGTCACCACCACGGTGTAACTGCCCGCCTGGGTGGCGGTGTATGAGCTGCCGGTCGCACCGCTGATGGTGGTGCCGTTGCGTCGCCACACATAGCTGTTGCCTGAAGCCGCGGACGTGGAGAGCACGACACTACCTCCGGTGCAGAAGGAGGTGGATCCTTGGGCGGTGATGGTCGGGGTGGCCGAGGAGGCGACCGTGACCGTCACCGCGCTGCTCGTTCCGGAGCAGGGTCCGTTCGTCACCACCACGGTGTAGCTGCCCGTCTGGGTGGCGGTGTATGAACTGCTGGTCGCACCGCTGATGGTGGTGCCGTTGCGTCGCCACACATAGCTGCTGCCTGAAGCCGCGGACGTGGAGAGCACGACACTACCTCCGGTGCAGAAGGAGGTGGATCCTTGAGCGGTGATGGTCGGGGTGGCAGCGGAGGTGACCGTGACCGTCACCGCGTTGCTCGTTCCGGTGCACGGTCCGTTGGTCACTACCACGGTGTAGCTGCCCGCCTGGGTGGCGGTGTATGAACTGCTGGTCGCACCGCTGATGGTGGTGCCGTTGCGTCGCCACACATAGCTGTTGCCTGAAGCCGCGGACGTGGAGAGCACGACACTACCTCCAGTGCAGAAGGAGGTGGATCCTTGAGCGGTGATGGTCGGCGCACTTCCACTGGAAACCGTGACCGTAATGCTGTTCGAGGTGTTCGAGCAGCCACCATTGTTCACCGTGCGCGTATAGGTACCGGCAAGGTTGGCGGTATATGAACTTCCGGTGGCGCCACTGATCGTGCTGCCGTTCCGCTTCCAGGTATAGGTGTACCCACTACCCGTGTTCCCGCTGAGGGTCACGCTTCCGCCTGCGCAGAAGGAAGTGGACCCACCGGCCGCGATCGTATTGGAGGGCGGGCTGCCGACATTGATGGCTACGGCGGCCGACGTGGCGGAACAGCTGCCATTACTGACCACTACGGTGTGGGCGCCATTCCAGAACGCCGTGTACGCATAGCTTGTGGCACCTGGCAAGGCGGTGCCGTTGAGATACCATTGGTAGCTATAGCCCGAGGACTGCTGGGTCGTGAGGATCACGTTCCCACCGGAGCAGAGGTCGGTGGCACCTTGTGGAGTGATCACAGGTGTCGCCATGCTCCCCGAGGCGCTCACGCTGATCGCATTGCTCGTGGCGGTACAGCTGCCGTTGGTCACGGTGACGGAGTAAGTCCCGGTCTGCGTGGCCGTGTAGGAGCTGCTGGTCGCACCACTGATGGTGTTGCCGTTCAAACGCCACTGGTAGCTGTTGCCAGTTGCGGTGGCCGTGGAGAGCAATACGCTGCCACCGTTACAGAAGCTGGTCGCCCCCTGCGCGGTCGCTGTTGGCGTGATACCGCCGGATACGCTCACGTTCAAGGCCGAGGAAGTGGTCGCGCAGGAACCGATGCTCACTGTCACGGTGTATGCGCCGGCCACGGTCGCTGTGTAGGAGCTGGTCGTCGCGCCGCTTATCGTGTTGCCATTGCGCTTCCACACATAGGTGTAACCTGATCCCGTGGTCGCGTTCAACAGGACACTTCCACCCGTGCAGAAGGTGGTGCTGCCCGCTGCGGTGAGGTTGGCGATCGGTGCGCTCGTGGTGGAAACGACCACGCTCGAGGAGCTCGCGGAACAACCGCTGTAGGTCACTGTCACCATGTACGTGCCGGCTTGGGTGGCCGTGTACGAGCTGCTTGTCGCACCATTGATCACGGCGTTGTCCCGCCGCCAGACATAGCTGAGCCCACTACCGGTGTTCGCATTCAGGACGACATTGCCTCCAATGCAGAAGGTCGTGGGTCCGGAGGCCGATATGCTCGCTGTCGGCGTGATGCTCGTACCCACGCACTGGCAGTTGGCGTTGTAGACGTCGTTGATGGTGCAGGAGTTGTTGTCGTTGCATGGACTGCCCACCGTGGCCGATCCTCCGACCACCCCCTGGCAATCCGCAGCACCACCACCGGAGGAGACGGCCATGGTACCCAGGGACATGTTGTAGTAACTACCACTGGCGCTGATCTCGAGCATCACGGCGCGCACCATGTACTGTTGTCCGGCCACGAAAGGCACCGCCCCGCTGGTCCAACTGGTACCGGTCACCATCGAGGGGGTCAACCGCGTGGTGATGCCGGCGCTCACGTCCACCTGATAGATGTGGTAGCCCATGGCCCCTTCCGGGTTCGCGGTCCAGGAGAACGCCGCGTTGCCACCGGAGTTCGAGACCACCAGGTTGGAGGGCGGGGCCACCATCTTCATGCGCAATGAAGGGTCACCCATGAGGTTCATATGCGTGCGGCCGATGCTCGACTGCCAGCCCTCGGTGAGCGGCAGGTAGAGCCCCGTATTGTTCATGCTGGCCGCTACGCTGTAACCGATGTTCTCCCCGAGGCCCATGTGGTGGAAGTACCAGGCGGGGATGCCGGTCCAACAATTGGTCAGGCCATCGCCACGCGCGATCACCGCACGCAGGAAGTTGTTGCGGCTGTCAAAGTCGTAGAAGAAGCTGCCAAGGGCCATGTTGAACACACCACCCATCGTGACCGTGCTGGCTAGTTCCTGGGTGGTGACACCGCCATCGGTCCCGTTGTAGGTACTGACACCGTTGTCCACAGCGATGAGGCCGCCGCCATAGTGCGCGGTCCACAGGTAGCTCTGTCCGTTGATGTAGTTCTTGAAGTTCAGCACGGGTGCGGCTGGTTCGGGGCTGATCTGACCCACCAACGCGGACGCCCGCCATCCGCTTGCGGCCACGGGGTTCCCCAGCCATTGCAGGTTGTCCACGAGCACCGCGCGCGGGTTGGGCACCCAGCCCTTCACCTTGTAGTTGTGCGCCTTGTTCAGGTAGTTCCGCATCAGTTGCACTTCGCTGGTCCCGAAGGCGGGCAGGTCGTACATGTCCACCCGGCCTACCTGCAGCTCAACGTTGGAGGGCAGATCACTCTGGTCGAACTTGCCATCACCAGGAGTGTTCCAGGTACGCTGCTGCGAGGTGATCGTGGTGTTCACGGTGTTGTCCGTCCAGGTCCCGTTCACATCCGCGTAGTACGCGTCCGTCGGCCGCGCGCCCCGAGTGTCCTCATGGCCATCGGGTGTGATGTTGCCGGAATAGGGGACCGGCACGTGCCCCACGATGTACAACGCCTTCACGTTGGCGGGGTCGCTGTTGTAATGGCCTTGGATGATGCTCTTGATGCTGGTGACCGATGCCGTGCGGGAAACGTCGCTGCGGATGACGCCCCAACCATCCGCACGGAGATCGTTCGTGAGCTGGGTGAGCTCGGTGGCCAGGGAGGAGGTGAGCGTATTATCGACGAGCAGGATGATCTTCCCCCGATAGTCGACCACGGGGACCTGGATGCC
This sequence comes from Bacteroidota bacterium, assembly GCA_029573495.1. Taxonomy (GTDB): domain Bacteria; phylum Bacteroidota; class Bacteroidia; order Flavobacteriales_F; family PHOS-HE28; genus PHOS-HE28. Next base: position 9,449 of record JAKQEI010000043.1, read on the forward strand.
GGTGTTGATGTACCCGATACCGGTGGCTCCAGCGGAGATCCGAACGACCTTGTACTCATAATTCGTCCCAACGGAAACGCTATTGTCCGTCCAACTGGTCGCCGTGGCAGCGGGCGTGGCGACGGCTGATCCCCAGGAGGTCGCGGACTTCAACTTGCGGTAGATGGTCAGCGAGGTGGTGTTCGAGATAGGCGCCCAGGAAAGGGTGATCGCCGGGGAAGTCTGCACGGTGGCGGTCACCCGCACGGCGGCCCTTTCCGAAACCGATTGGGCGGACAGCACCAGTGCGACGAACAGGAAAAGAGGGAGCGTTAGGGAGCGGAGCATGCTCTACCGCGGGGTCGATTTGTTCTAAGTATCAGTTATTCAAACGGTTACCCTCTGGTTCCGGGCTTGGTTCCCGCTTCCACTGGCCGTGCGCATGCAAGGCTGGTAGGAAAGCAAGCTGATCGCCACGGGCAAGGTGCTGGTCATAACCGGTCCAAAGCTATGAAGTCGGGACCGGATGAACGGTTAGGAATACAGTGAATAACAGGGCTTTCCAGCGGCCCGGACCCCCTCAATAACGGGTTGGTCAGGCACCAGCACGGATCTGCGACCGACTGGCCCCTGTTCGTCGGAATAACCGTTGATTCTACGAATACGGCCAAGTGTCCGACCGAAGGGCTTCCAACATCGACGACCCTTCACCAGGCCTTCGACGACCGGTCACGACCGATTTGACCCAATGGTCATTTCGCCGCCCATATGCGCGGTATCAGCGCGCGTTGGGCGTCGATGGTGAGATGCAGGGGGTCACGCCAGAAACTGCGATCTTCCGGGAAGAGCCCGGGCTGGTCCAGGTCGATCACCGGAGCCATGGTGCGCAGGCGTTGCAAGTAGGCGGCACGCGCATCAGCCAGCCCGGATTCCCGCATGATCCGCTGGAGGTCCGGGTGGGTGGGGTATTCCACAAAGACCAACTGCGCCCCTTCCGCGCGACAGCGATCGGCGATATGTTGCAAGGTTCCGAACGCTGCGGTGTCCACTTCCCATGCTTCCGCCGCCGCGCGTTCCGCGTCGAGCACGGCCTGCCATTGATCATCGCCGGGAACATCGTATGCGATGGCGTCCGGGAAGAGCAGGGAGTACAGGTTCAAGCCCGCCGCCTCGATGACACGCCGGTTGTATACGTAGGCCCACGGCCGTTTCAGCAGGGAAGCAGGTTCGGCGTAGATGTCGAAATGCTGGCTGGCATGCAGCCCGCGGAAGGACACCTGCACCATCACATGGCGGAGGTGTGAAAGGCTGTCGGCGAAACGGAACAGGTGGTCCATCGTGACGTAGTTGCCACCGGGTACGCCCAGGTTGTAATAACGATCGCCGGTCAGCCCCTGCAGGCTGTCCAGATCGAAATAGGAGAGGCGGCTATCGCCCAGCAGGATGTCCGGCACCGGTGCGCGGCGATAATCGGCCAGTTTCCACATCATGTTGCTGAACGGCATGGTTCGCCCACTGTGGTAGAGGTTCTTTTCCTTGAGCGCACGGGGCACCGGGCCACCGGTATGGTAGAGGCAGTATGGGTCGATCCACGCCACCAGGGCGAACAAGCCCAGGATGGGGAGTGCGAGCTTGGTGCACTGAAGGAGGAACTGGCGCACCATCAGAACTGGAAATAGATGAACTCGCCACCGCCGAGCGGTGCGCACACGATGATGGCGATGATGAGGGTGTAGTACAAGGCATAGCGCAACGGTTTCGTCCCACGTCCGTCCAGGTGCAGGCCGTACTGCCGTTCGCGACCGAGCCACTCCAACACCAATACCATCGCGATGCCGAATAGCGAGATGGACAAGGTGAGCATGCTCGACACCTCAGGCGCCTGGAAGAGGGAGCCGGAGAGCATCTTCCCGATCACGGTGAAGGCCTGATCCAGGTCGCGGGCACGGAAGAAGATCCACGCGAAGCAGGCCATGGCGAAGGTCACCAGCACCTGTAGTGCTTCCTTGATGCTCGGCAACAAGCGACCATGTGCCACGGTTCCGCTCATGGTACGATGCCGGTCCATGAGCACGAGCGGAAGGAAGAACAACGCGTTCAGGGCACCCCAGGCGATGAAGGTCCAGTTGGCGCCGTGCCAGAAGCCGCTGACGATGAAGATGATCATCGTATTGCGCACCACGAAGGCCTTGTTACCCCGGCTGCCGCCGAGCGGGATGTACAGGTAATCCCGGAACCAGGTGCTGAGGCTGATGTGCCAGCGACGCCAGAACTCAGCGATGTCGCGCGAGAAATAGGGGAACGCGAAGTTCCGCATCAGGTCGAAGCCGAATAGGCGGGCAGTGCCGATGGCGATATCGCTGTAGCCGCTGAAGTCGCCATAGATCTGGAAGGCGAAGAGCACGGTGGCCAGAACCAATGTGCTTCCCGACTGGCTTGCGGGGTCGGCGTACAGGGTATTGACAAGTTGCGCACAGTTGTCGGCCACCACGATCTTCTTGAAGAGGCCCCAGAGGATCTGCCGCAGGCCATCGCGTGCTTTGGCGATATCGAAGACGCGTTGCGTGGCGAATTGGGGAAGCAGGTTCGTGGCCCGTTCGATGGGGCCGGCCACCAGCTGGGGGAAGAAGAGCACGAAGGCGCCGAATTCCAATGGGTCGTGCGAGGCCTTCAACTGGCGCCGGTACACGTCGATGGTGTAGCTCAGGCTCTGGAAGGTGTAGAAGCTGATGCCGACGGGCAGCACGATGCGGAGGGTCTCGATCCCGAGCGGATGACCCATGAAGGTGAAGGCATCGTTGAAACTGGTGATGAAGAAATCCGTGTACTTGAAGAACGCGAGCAGGCCGAGGTTGGTCACCACACTGGTCACCAGCAATCGCTTGCGTTGGCGTTGATCTTCCGTGCCATCGAGGAGCCGGCCGAGGAAATAGTCGAGCCCGGTGCTGAAATAGACCAGGAAGAGGTAACGCCAGTCCCACCACCCGTAGAACACGGTGCTGGCCAGCAGGATGAAAGCGTTGCGCGCGCGCAGGCCCCGGAACGCACACCAATAGAGCACGAAGACGATCGGTAGGAAGACCGCGAAATCGATCGAGTTGAAAAGCATCCGGCTGTGCGCTCGCGAAGGGCCTTCTACGCGCCTTGCACCCGTGGAGTTCGTTCGATGCGGTGGTCGGCGCTGTGGCCAAAGCTATCACGGCGACTTGCGCAACGGCGCGACCGTAGGGGCCGTAATCCATGCAGGTCTGTTGATGGGACCATGGTCATCGCGGAACGGTCATCACGCCTGTTGCACTCGGACCCCCGATCGAAGCTACTCGCCGTTGGACCATGGATAACTCATAGGCAACCCTTGCGCGTGCATTCGTATTACCGTTGCTGACCGGTGGAAGTCCCGGTTCGGCCAACCACCATGTTCAGCACAACGACGAAGGTCGTCCGTACGACTATTGCCCGATGAGGACCATCGGGACGCGCATCGAGACTCCGACCGCGACCATAGAACTGGTCGGACCACGGCTCGTCGAGCAGCGCTTCCACCGGGATGCCGATTTCAACGGGAGGGAATTCGAGCGCAACCGAAAGGCGCGTTGGCGGATCACACAACGCGAAGCACATGCACTGCTCATCGTATTGGATGCCGGATCACCCGTCCATCCTCCGGCGATGAACGACGACCATTTCCGGGCTGATAGTGAGGTCCGGATGATCCTCGCACTGGCGATCGTCGCACCGGGCGTCGCCCTGAACACGGCCACCAAGTTCTACTTCCGCTATCATGCCCAGGCCTTCGAAGCCCGGGTGTTCGAGGAGGTGGAGGAGGCGCGTGCGTGGCTGATCTGGATGCTCGAACGCACCTGATCCACCGCAGGTCCGGTCTACTTGAACGCCGGGATCCCGGTCACCTCCGCACCGGTGATCAGCAGGTGGATGTCGTGCGTGCCTTCGTAGGTCACCACGCTCTCGAGGTTCATCATGTGGCGCATGATGGGGTACTCATTGGTGATGCCCATGCCGCCGAGGATCTGGCGGGCCTCCCTCGCCACGGTGAGCGCGAGGTGCACGTTGTTGCGCTTGGCCATGCTGATCTGCTGCGTGGTGGCCCGGCCTTCGCTGCGCAGCACACCCAGGCGCCAGGTGAGCAGCTGGGCCTTGGTGATCTCGGTGATCATCTCGGCCAGCTTCTTTTGGGTGAGCTGGAAGCCGCCGATGGGCTTGCCGAACTGGATGCGCTCCTTGCTGTACCGCAGCGCGGTGTCGTAGCACTCCATGGCCACGCCCAGCGTGCCCCAGGCGATGCCGTAGCGCGCGCTGTCCAGGCAGCCCATGGGGGCGCCCAGACCGCTCTTGTTGGGTAGCAGGTTGCCCTTGGGCACCTTCACATTGTCGAACACGAGCTCGCCGGTGGGGCTGGCGCGAAGGCTCAACTTGCCGTGCGTGGTGGGCGTGGTGAAGCCCTCCATGCCGCGCTCCACGATGAGGCCATGGATGCGGCCTTCGGTGTTCTCCGCCTTGGCCCACACGATGGCCAGGTCAGCGAAGGGGGCGTTGCTGATCCACATCTTGGCGCCGTTCAGCAGGTAGTGGTCGCCCATGTCCTTGAAGGTGGTGACCATGCCGCCGGGGTTGCTGCCGAAGTCGGGCTCGGTGAGGCCGAAGCAGCCGATCTTCTTCCCTTGCACCATGTCCGGGAGCCACTTCTTCTTCTGCTCCTCGCTGCCGTATTTCCAGATGGGGTACATCGCGAGTGAGCCCTGCACGCTGCACAGGCTGCGCAGGCCGCTGTCGCAGCGCTCGATCTCCTGCATGATCAGCCCGTAGCTGATCTGGTCCAGGCCGGGTCCGCCGTATTCTTCAGGTACGAAAGGTCCGAAGGCACCGATCTCCGCAAGCCCCGGGATGATGTCCTTGCTGAACTCGGCCTTCTCGAACCGCTCCTCGATGATCGGTTTGAGGTGTTTGCTCACATGTTGCCTGGCCGTGTCCCGAATGAGCTTCTGCTCCTCGCTGAGCAGTTCGTCCACGAGGTAATGGTCGTGGGCCTGGAAGAGGTCGGTCGCGGTCTTCTTGGTCGAGGCGGTGGCGGTGCTCATGGGTGGTGGCTTGGGGCCGTATGATCATGGAGGCCGGGGAACATCCCCAGCGGGGTGCAAAAGTAGCAAGGCGTTCCAGCGGCCTGGTGGGGACTACTTTCGCGGTCGAATGGGGACCACCCTGCCCGCCAGTGACAGTTTGCGCTCCACGGACCCGCTGAGCGCCGAGTGGGTCACCTTCCTGCTTCTGCTCATCCTGGCGTTGATGGCGCTGATCCAGTTCGGTTCGCCCCGGAAATGGCGTTCCCTGGGTCGTTCCATGTTCAGTATGCGCCTCGGCAAGCAAGCCTTGCGGGAGGAGATGGACCTGCAGGACCGCTCTTTCCTGGGGCTCCTCTTCATCGGGGGGGCCTTACTTGCCCTCTTCGCCTGGCAGGCGCTCCTGCTGCGCGGCTGGACTTGGACCTATGCAACGCTCCTCGGCCTGGTGCTGGTGGTGGTCATTGGCCATTACATCCTGCTGCGCATGCTGGGGGCGATGCTTCGGATCGATGCCGGGATGCAGGAGTACATCTACACGGGATTCCTGCTGTTCATCCTTGCGGGGCCGGTCCTGCTTCCCTTGGTGGTGGGCATCGCGTACCGGCCTGAATGGCGTGACGGGGCGGTGGGGGTGGGGGTCGTCCTGCTGGTCGTCCTGCTCGCCTACCGATGGCTGCGCGGGGTTTGGATCGGGCTGGGGGAGGGAGTCCCTCTCCGCTACATTATTCTATACTTTTGCGCCGCCGAATTGATGCCTGTCCTCATGGCCGTGCATGCGTGGCGCGGTCCGTCCACCGAATAGTCCCACCACCCAAGCCGATCGGCCTTGAAGATCAAGACCATCCTCGTATCGCAGCCGGCCCCAACGGATGAGAAGTCGCCATACCACGAGTTGGCGAAGAAGTATGGCTTGCGGATCGATTTCCGCCCCTTCATCAAGGTGGAGTCCGTGCCGGCGCAGGATTTCCGCCAGGAGCGCATCAACATCCTGGACCACACGGCCATCGTCCTCACGAGCCGAAATGCCGTGGACCATTTCTTCCGGATGTGCAAGGAGCTCCGCATCACGGTGCCGGAGTCGATGAAGTATTTCTGCGTGAGCGAGAGCGTGGCCTATTACGTGCAGAAGTACATCGTCTACCGCAAGCGGAAGGTCTTCATCGGGAAACAGACCTTCTTCGACCTGATGGATGTGATCAAGAAGCACAAGGACGAGAAGTATCTCGTGCCGTGCAGTGATATCCAGAAGGGCGAGATCCCCGACCTGCTGGACAAGGCCAACGTGAACTACACGAACGCGGTGTTCTATCGCACGGTGGCCAGTGACCTCAGCGACCTGAAGGACCTGAAGTACGACATGCTTGTCTTCTTCAGCCCGGGCGGCATCGAGAGCCTGAAGAAGAACTTCCCGAAGTTCAAACAGAACGGCGTGTTCATAGCGGCCTTCGGGCCCACCACGGCGAAGGCGGTGCGTGACAACGGCTACCGCCTGGACCTTGAGGCGCCGCTTCCCGAGGCACCGAGCATGACCGGTGCCATGGAGCTTTTCATCAAGCGGGAGGCCAGGAAGAAGTGACCTGCACGCGTCACCCGGCCAACCGTTCGTCGTCCTTCACCCGCCCTTGAACCATGGAGCGGCTTACCTTCAGCAAACACGAGCGGTTGACCGGGCGGTTGCGCATCACCGAACTGGTGGAGAAAGGCCGATCCGTTCAGGAAGCACCCATCAAGCTCGTGGGTAGGATCATGGAGCTGCCGACCACCGCACCTGCCCAAGTAGCCTTCGCGATCCCGAAGCGCTACATGAAGCTGGCCGTGCACCGGAACCACATGCGTCGGTTGATGCGTGAGGCATATCGCATGGACAAGGCGGCCACATACGACCGGCTGCGGCAAGCTGGGAAGCAATGTGCCTGGCTGTTCATCTACCAGGGCCGACAGCCGCTTACGCTCGCCGAAACGCGCGAAAGACTTTCGCGCCTGTTGCACCGTTGGATGGAGAAGCATGGTTAAGCTGCTGGCACTACCGCTCATCGGTCTGGTACACCTGTACCGTTACCTGCTGTCGCCGTTGCTGCCGGGTGCTTGCCGGTACACGCCGACCTGTTCGGAGTATGGTTTGGAGGCACTGCGCACCCACGGTGCCTTCCGCGGTGGCTACCTCACCCTCAAGCGCATCCTATCTTGTCATCCCTGGGGCGGTCATGGTCACGACCCCGTCCCCCAAGCACCTAAGGAACATGGATAAGCAGAAGAAGGCCCCGAAGTGGAAGCTCTGGTTGATGGGAGCCGCCATCGTCAGTGGTGGTGCGTTCACCATCTCGGCGGCGGACAGCTACTTCGAGATCAGCAAGAACCTGGAGATCTTCACCGAACTCTACAAGGAGCTGAACATCTACTACGTGGATGACACACAGCCCGGCAAGCTCATGAAGACGGGGATCGATGCGATGCTGAACTCGCTCGACCCATACACCCAGTACATCCCGGAGAGCGACATGGAGGATTACCGCTTCATGACCACCGGGCAGTATGGTGGTATCGGGGCGCTGATCAAGCGCTCTAACGACCGGGTTTTCGTGAGCGACCCCTACGAAGGCTATCCGGCGATGAAGGCCGGCATCTGGGCCGGGGACGAGATCGTGGAAGTGGACGGCCGCAGGATCGCCGGCATGGAGACCGATGAGGTCAGCAAACTGCTGAAGGGACAGGCGGGCAGCACCGTCAAGGTGATCACTCAGCGGCAGGGCATGGAACCCGTCACGCACACGCTCACGCGCGAGGAGATCAAGATCCCGGATGTGCCCTACAAAGGGATGATCGATCCGTCGAACAAGGTGGGCTACATCAAGTTGAACAGCTTCACGCAGACCGCCGCACAGGAGGTGCGTTCGGCGATGAAGGACCTGAAGGACCAGGGTGCGTCGAAGATGATCCTGGACCTGCGCGGCAACGGTGGTGGTCTTCTGCGCGAGGCCGTTAACATCGTGAACCTCTACGTGCCTAAGAATGAACTGGTCGTGGAGACGCGCGGGAAGATCCCCGAGTGGGACAAGACCTATAAGACCTTGAGCGAACCGCTGGATGCGGAGATCCCCCTGGTGGTGCTGGTGGATGGCCAGAGCGCCAGCGCGAGCGAGATCGTGTCCGGTGCGCTGCAGGACCTGGACCGTGCGGTGATCGTGGGTGAGCGCACCTTCGGCAAGGGGTTGGTGCAGCAGACGCGTGATCTCTACTACAACAGCAAGTTGAAGGTCACCGTGGCCAAATACTACATCCCGAGCGGCCGGTGCATCCAGAAACTGGACTATTCGCACCGCGACAGCCTGGGTAAGGTGGAGGAGGTGAAGGCCGAGGCGATCGCTGAGTTCAAGACGCGCAATGGTCGTCCCGTGTTCGATGGCCGTGGCATCCTTCCCGACGTCGAGGTCATGGATCCGGAGCTTGCCAAGGTGGTGGGAGGTCTTTACGCCAAGGACCTCTTCTTCGAGTTCGCCACGCGCTACCGCCTGGCGCATGCGGAGATCGGGCCTGCTGAGGAGTTCAGGGTGAGCGATGCCCTCTACCAGGAGTTCGTGGACTTCGTGAAGGACAAGAGCTTCGAGTACGACACGGAGACCCTCGAGGCCTTCAAGAAGTTGGAGGAAGCGGCGAAGAAGGAACGCTACTACGACCACGCGAAGGCGCAGATGGAAGCGCTGCATGCCGAGCTGGCCCCGGACCGCATGGAAGAACTGACGCGTTTCCGTACGGACATCGAAGAGGTGCTTCGTAACGAGATCGTGGGTCGGTACTACTTCCAGACCGGTCGTGCCAAGGCCGCACTGGCGACCGATCCTTCCGTGAAGGCGGCGGTGGACCTGCTCAACGGCCCTGAGTACGCCAAGGTGCTCACGACCGTCAAACCGGGCAAATAGGCCGGATGACATTCGCACCATCGGGCCTGGTAAGAGGTCGCGATGCCTTCCGAACGGTGCATGTCGGGGCGCTGGTGCTGTGCGCCGTCATGCTCCCCTGGAGCAAGGCCCTCCTCAGCATGGCTCAACTGCTGTTGATCGCCAACTGGCTGGTGGAAGGCGTGGTGCGCAGGGATGTGAAGGGTCGGTTCCGACGTGCGTTCACCGAGGCACCTTCCCTGGTCTTCATCAGCTTCTTCCTTCTCCATCTCCTCGGTCTGTTCTGGACCGCCGACATGGGTTGGGGCATGGACCTCGTGCGCATCCTGCTGCCGGTCCTGGCCTTCGGCGCGGTGTTGGGTGCATCGCCTCGGCTGGATCGGATCGAGTTCCGCACCGTCGTGTTGTTCGGAGCCTGGAGCGTCGTGGTGAGCACCTGGGCATGCCTGCTCGCACACGACGGCTTCACCAGCGATTACCGCTCCCTCTCGGTCTTCGTCAGCCACATCCGGCTCACTTTGCTGCTCTGCCTGGCGATCGTGGTGTTCCTGATGGATCGCGGCGGTCCCCGGTGGTTCCGCCTTGCAGGCCATGGTGCCGCGTTGTGGTCCTTGTTCTTCATCGACCGGTTGGGCAGCATCCAAGGCTACCTCATCCTCCTGGTGATCGCTGCGGTGTATTCCTGGCGATGGACGAAAGCGCGCGGTGGACCCTTCTGGCGCATCATGCGGATCGTGCTGCCAGCCTTGCCGGTCGTGGTCCTTTTCCTCCTGTGGAGCGGCGTGCGTGCGCGATACCGATTGCCTGACCCCGCCATCATACTTAAGTTCGAACACACCGCTGGCGGCGAACAATACCTGCACGACATCGACGACCCGCAGATGGAGAACGGCCACCATGTCTGGACCTATGTGGCTCCCCGTGAATTGCAACGTAGCTGGGACCGAAGGAGCGAGCGGTCCTACGAGGCGAACGACGACAAGGGCCATCCGATCTGGAGCACCTTGGTGCGTTACATGGCCTCGAAGGGTGTGCGGAAGGACAGTGTCGCCATGGCGGAACTCACGGATGCGGAGGTCACAGCCATTGAGCAGGGGGTCACCAATGCCCATTCCGATCGTTGGAGTGGGTTGAGCGCACGCTTCGATGAGGTGGCCTTCGAGCTTCAGCAGTACCGATCGAAAGGAGCGGTCGATGGTCACTCCGTGACGATGCGCCTGGAGTACCTGCGAGCGGGATGGAACATCGCCAGGGTCCATCCCTGGTCCGGTGTAGGGACCGGTGATACGGAACTTGCTTTCCAGGAGGAGTATGAACGAATGGGGTCGAAGCTGTCAGAGCCTTGGCGTCGTCGCGCGCATAACGAATACCTCACATTATGGATCAGCTTCGGGGTGATCGGCCTCGGGTGGTCCTTGTTCACGTGGTGCTTCCCGGCATGGCGAACAGGGGCCTGGAAGCATCCATTGTTCATCGCCTGGGCCATCATTTTCGGCATCTCCTGCCTCACGGATGACACGATCGAGACGCAGGTGGGGGCGACCTTCTTCGCGTTCTATTACACGCTGCTCGTCTTCGCCGCGCCTAGGGAAGAGGCAGTTCCTGCAACAGCGCCAACACGCGCTCGGGGCTGATCCGTTGGATACAGGCACAGGGCTTCCCTGCGGCGCATGTGGGGCAGTCGGGATCGGCGACCAAGGCATGGGCATCGCGCCCGATCGGCGCCCATCGACCCGGATGGATGGGGCGCCGGGGCGAATAGAGACCGATGGCGCGGATGCCGCACGCGGCGGCGATGTGCAGCGGACCGGTACTGGCGGCGACGAGTGCCTCGCTGGCACCGATCAGACCGATCAACTCCTCCAGCGATAGCAGACCTCCCGCATCGATGGTGTTGGGACCACCAAGGGGTAGCGCCGTTCGGTAATGATCCGCTTCATCCGCGGTACCGGTGACGATCGTGGTGAAAGGCCCTTGGTCCAACAGGCGGATCAGTGATGCGAAATGGTCCAGCCCCCATTCCACGGCACTGCCCTTGGAGCCCGGATGCAGGATAACCTGGCGTGTTCCAGGTCGTCGCCAGGTCGCCACCCGCTCCGATGCCATGGGCGCCCGGAACCCGCTCAGGGCTGCGAGTTCATCCACGCCGAGCTGCGGTACCGACATCAGCGGAGCGAGCAACTTCAAGTTGAGCTGGGCCTCGTGCAGGTCACTGCGCTTTCGGCTGAAGGACACGCGGTGTGTGCAGGTGACCCAATGCCACCATCGATGGCTTGTGCCGATGCGTGTGGGGATACCTGCCTGCTTCGCCCAAGCGGCCACCAGCCGATGCGGGAACACATGGACGAGGGCATCCGCCTTCAATGAGCGGAGCATTTCCACAGCGTCAGCAGTTCCGAGTTCCTCCAGGGTGAGGATGTGATCGACATGCGAACAGCAAGCGAGCACGGGGCGGGTATAGCTGCGTCCGATGAAGGTGATCCGTGTGCCTGGGAACACCTGTTCCAGCAGCCCCGCCAGGGGCAGTGTCAGCATCACATCGCCGATGCTGTCCGGCCGGCTCAGGATGATGTGCTCAGGCGACCTGTTCACGCAGGCGTTGGAGTTTGGCGTACTTCAGGTGAACGGCCCGCGCACTGAGCCGTGCGATCGAATAGCCGGCCCGACCATCGAGGAAGCCGAGGCGGAACAGGTAGCCCTGAACGAACTTCACCAAGGGGGAGAAGATGCGCTTGAGCGGGCCGGGGTGTTTCCCTTCCATGAAGAGCTTCCGAGCGTGGAGATCGCTGTACCGTTCGATACGTTGCTCATGGGACGCCACCGTGGGATAGGAGTAGTGCAGGAGGTCCCCAGGTAGTTCGTGCACAACCAACGATGGGTCAAGATGCAGTTCCTCGTGCACATGCTCACCCTGCCACCGGGCCCGGTCCTTGGGGAAGAGACGCACTTTGGCATCGGGGTACCATCCGCCATGGCGCACCCATGTTCCGCAATAATTGGTGAGACGTGCGAAACGATAGGCCCCGGTCAGTCCCTGATCCATGGAATCCATCAACGAGGCGCGTAATTCAGGAGAGATCGCTTCGTCCGCATCCATCGACAGGATGTAAGGGCCACGGGCCAGTCCGTTCGCGAAGTTCTTCTGGTCGGAATAATCGGTCCAGGCACGCACGGTCACCTTGGCTCCATGCTCCGCCGCGATGCGCGCCGTGTCATCGGTGCTCTCCGCGTCCACCACGATCACTTCATCGACGAGCAGCTGCAGGGAGATGAGGCAACGGGCGATGTTGTGCGCCTCGTTGCGCGTGATGATCACGGCGGAAATGCCTTTCATGGCCGCCGAAGTTAACCGGGGCGGACCGGCTCAGCGGAGGTGCGCCACCACCAGGCGTCCACGCTGCGGTGCACCGTGGCCGTGGTCCAGGACGATCGCGTAGGTCCCTGATGCAAGGCCCGAGATATCGAGCACCTGCGTGGTCCCGCTCACCCTGGTACGGAGGACATCGCGTCCCATCGCATCGAACACCGTGAGGTTGCCGCCCCGCTCAGTGGTGCGGATGGTGACCTCGGAGCTCGCGGGTTGCGGGAACACGAGCAGGTCATCGGCTACGGAGATCTGCGCAATGCCTTGTCCGGGATTCGCTGTGAAGGTGATGCAATAGTCCTCCACCTCGCCATAATCGAACGAAGCAGTGCAAGGTGCTTCCGGTTCGCTGTCGTATTGCATGATCACGCGCATACGGGTGGAGCCCAACGCCGTGTTGGCCGGGATGTACACAAGGCCCTCCACCGGGTCGTTGTCCGCGTCGCCGCTGTCGAAGAGCAGTTCATTCGGGGTGTCGAACTCACCGTTCTGGTCCAGGTCGATCCACACATGGAACCACTCGTTGAACTGGAATCCGCTGAAGTCCGGGCTCAAGCGAATGGAGTGCGACATCCCGACGGCAAGTTCAGTGCTCACCTCCGTGTAGTCGCTGTATCCGTCACCAGCGCCGGAGTCGTGGTCGATATCACCGAGCAACACGTTCGCGATCCACTCGTCACCGGTATCTCCACCATCCGTTGCACAATAGACAAGGTCCGTGCAGGCGCCGCAGCCCGTCGTTGCCGCCGTGATGGCAGTGGACCAATCCGTTGGAACACCATCGCACACGGTCCGTACCTGAACGGTGATCTGGCTGCAGGGTTCCAGCGGGGTTATCTCGAAGGTGCTACCGGTGATCCCAGGCACCTCGGTGAAGTCGGTGGTCCCGATCGGTGCATAGCGGACCTCGTAGCTGTCCGCAGCGAGCACGGATGTCCAGAAGATGTTCACGATGTCCTCACCAACGAAGCCCTGGTCCAGTCCCGCAGGCGCCAGGCAGCAGCCTTCGCTCGTCCAGGTGAAGAGGGTGCTGTGCTCACTCATCTCCTCCCCGCAGTGCGCGGTGAGCTGGAACTCATAGGGCGTGCAGGCTTCAAGATCCTCCACCAACAGGCTCGTTCCAGTGATCCCGTTCACCTCGTTCCAATCCGGTGCACCGGTCTGACGATAGCGCAGGTCGAACCCTTCACCGGACACCGATTGCCAGGAGAGCAGGGCCGAGTTGACCGTGACGGTCTGCACCGCCGGGTTGTATGGCGCCGGACAGGTGCCGCATCCGTTCATGATCAATTGCATGCTGTTGCCGGCATTGATGCGTCCCCCGGTCACGGTCTGTCCTGGAAGATTGCCGACCTGGTCCACGCCCTGGAAGAGCACGTCACGGATGTAGAGGGCACCTTGCGCCGGGTCACCTTTGGCCAGGGTCATGAAACTTGCGCACGGCGCGCTATAGAGTAGGCCGATCACGCCCGCCGTGAGCGGACTGGCGAAACTGGTGCCCGAAGTGGTGCCGTAGTTGTCATTGATGCGGGTGGTGTACACGTCCTCACCGGGCGCCCCCACATCGATGGTCGTCAAGCCGTATGCTGAGAAGGTCCGATCGTCGTCGACATCGGTGGCCGTTACACTGATCATGAAGTCGCTGGGGCAGGCCGTCGGTAGATCGCCCACGACATCCACGTTCACGTTGTTGTTGGCGGTGGCACCGCAGTTCAACACCCCTTCGGAGCCGAGTGAGTCATACATCGCGCACCAGATGGGTGCATCCGCAGGCTGACCGCCATTGATCCCCCAGCTGGCGTTGGTGGCCACCACGAACGCGCCCTTCTCGCCTTCGGTATCGTTGTACAGCCGTCGCATCGTGAGCGGGTAACTGTGGGAGGCGAGCACCCCGGCATCGTTGGCGCCGGAGTTGAACACCACCATCATCTTCACGTTCCAGTTGGCTCCAACGACACCCACCTCGTTGTTGCCGGTGGCACCGATCATGCCGGCCACCTGGGTGCCATGCGAACCGCCGTAGACCTGGTCGTTCTCAGCGTTCGCATTCCAGCCTCGGAAGTCGTCCACATAACCGTTGGCGTCGTCATCGATCCCGTTGTTCGGCACTTCGGCATGGTTGAACCAGGCGTTGTCGATCAGGTCCGGATGGGGCATGTCGCAGTTCTCGATGATGCAGACGACGATGGTATCGCCATCCGCGGTGAGGCCCCCGGTACTGATCTCCCAGGCCCCTTCGCTGTTGATGTTCTGGTGGTGCCATTGCTGCCCGTACTGCGGGTCGTTCGGCACCTCACGCAGTTCCAGGTGGTGGTTGTTCTGGGCCAGCATCACGTCCTTGTGGCTCCGCGCAGCCCGTAAAAGGGCGGATTGGTCCGCACGGTTCGGGTCGAAGTGCAGCAGCCAGGTGCGCATGGGCGCGCTCACTTCGCGCACCACCTGGATGCCGGTGGGTGTCCCATGCCACTCACCCAGGTCCTCCGCGACCTTCTGAGCGCTGGCGTCAGGGTTGAGCATGATGAGCAGGTCGCCGGGAATGGCCACGGCCTGTGCGCGGAGTTCGGGGGTCCATGCGCAGAGCAGGACGGTGCAGAGAAGTAGTGATCGCATCAGTTCAGGGAGAAGCCCAAAGGTAGGAGGTGCCCACTAGGCATGGGGTGTGCAGCGATGCGCGGTCACCGCAAGGCTTGGAAGGCTGAAAGGCCCTCTCACCCCCGCACATATACCCGCTTCACCCGTTGGGCGATGCTCGTGAGGGCTTCATACGGGATGGTATCGAGGTCGGCGGCATAGTCCGCCAGGGTTGGTGAGGTACCGAAGACGATGACCTCGTCGCCAGGTTCGCATCGGATGTTCGTCACATCCGCCATGCACATGTCCATACAGATGTTGCCCACCGTACGGGCGTCCTTTCCATTGATGCGTACGCGGCCAACGCCGTTACCGAGTCTACGGAGGAAACCATCGGCGTACCCGATCGGCAGGGTGGCGATCCGGCGTGCATGGTCCGATACCCCCTTTCGCCCATAGCCGATGCCATCTCCGGCGGGCACCTCCTTCACCTGGGCAACCACCGTCCGCAGGGTGGCCGCTGGTCGCAGCCTTGCAGACTCATGGGTGTCCCACCCAACGCCGTGTAGGCCGATACCGAGCCGGACCATGTTGAAATGAGCCTCGGGGAAGCGCGTGATCGCGGCGCTGTTCGCGATGTGTCGCAGGGGTCGATAGCCCAGGACGTGGTCCACCCGGTCGGCCATCTGTGTGAAGCGGTGGAGCTGCTGACGCGTGAAGTCATCGTTCCGTTCATCTTCACTGGAGGCCAGGTGTGAAAGGATCGAAGCCACCCGGATGGGTGCCCTACGCAACGCTTCCAACAAGGCGTGGAGCTCGTCGGCCTGGAAGCCGAGTCGGTGCATGCCGGTATCCAGCTTGATGTGCGCCGATGGGGCAGAGCCCGCTGATCGCTGGTGTTGCAACACAGCGTTCAACGAGGCCATGTCATACACTTCGGGTTCAAGGTCGAAGCGGTGCAGGGTCTCCATGGCCACTGGCTCCGGGTTCATCACTAGGATGGGTGTGGTGATGCCGTGCTGCCGTAGCTCAATGCCTTCATCGGCGTAGGCCACGCCGAGGTAATGGATCTGTTCGTGTTGCAGGAGCCGGGCCAGTTCAACCGCGCCACCGCCGTATCCGAAGGCCTTCACCATGGCCATGGTCCGTGTGGTGGGGCGCAGCAGAGCACGGTAATGGTTCAGGTTGTGCCGTATGGCCTCCAGGTCCACCTGCAGTTCGGTGCCATGCACGTGCTGCTGCCAGCGTTGCACCGCACGTTCCAATCCGAGTTCGCGGGCGCCCTTCACCAGCACCACCGCCCCTCCGAGGTCGCTCAGGTCCTCTTCTTTGAGCAGTGCTTCCATGTCCGCGTGGAAACGGGAACCCTCGGGAAAGAGCGCGTGTTGTTCGCTGATGGCCTTGCCCACGCCGATCACCTTCCGTATCCCGGTGCGCTCAAGCAGGGCGGCCACTTCGCGGTAGAGGTGTTCAGTGGAAAGCCCACTTTCCGCGAGGTCGCTTAGGACGATGGCTCGAGGTCGGCCCTGCGCGATGCGCAGCTGGTGTTCCAATGCCACGGCCAGGGAGCTGCGATCATTGCTGTAGCTGTCGTCGATCAGGGTGGTGCCATGCCGCCCTTGCATGGTGCGGAGCCGCATGTCCACCGGCGACAGGACCGAGAGCCGTTGATCGATCCATCGGACATCCCGGCCCAGGGAAAGGCATGCCGCAATGCATGTGCGCGCATTGGCCACGCTTGCGCGGTCGGTGAACGGGATGGTGAACACATGCTCCGCACCACCCGACCGGATGGTCATCTCGGTACCGTCCCCTTTGAGCTCCTGACCGATCACCTCCAGTGAATGGCCGTCGATCACCTGTCGAGCGTTCTTGAACAGGACACGCTTCTCTGCCTCCTTGAGAGCACGATCACCACCGAAGCCTTCATCATGTGCATCACCGACATGCGTGAGCACGCCGATCGTCGGGCGGATCATGCGTTCGAGCGCGACCATCTCGCCCGGCTTGCTGATGCCGGCCTCGAAGATGCCGAGCGTGTGCTCCGGACCGAGCTGCCAGATGCTGAGGGGCACACCCACCTGACTGTTCCAACTGCCGGGGCTTCGCACGATGCGTTCTTCACCGCTGAGCATCTGGAACAGCCATTCCTTCACGATGGTCTTGCCATTGCTCCCGGTGATACCGATGACGGGCATGTCGAAGCGGCTGCGGTGCCAGGTGGCGATCGCCTGCAGCGCTTTAAGGGTATCCTTAACGCGAACGATACCAGCCTCCGGAAGCCCGGAAGGATCGACCTGCTCGCTCACCAGGAAGTTGCGCAACCCACGGTCGTAGAGTTCCTTGATATACCGGTGGCCATCATGCCGTGGACCGACAAGGGCGATGAAGAGCGCGCCCTGTCGGAGGGCGGCGTTCCGCGAATCGATCAGAAGGTCTGTGATACGTGCATCGCCACTGCCGAAGAGCACGCCTCCGGTCACCTTGGCGATCGTGCTCAGGTCGGGTCGCTCGAAGGTCATGGCGCTGCCTGCTTGGAACGCGCGGCCATGAAGCAGGTTCGGCACAGCGGTTCGTAGCTGTCCGTTTCACCAAGTACGACCAGGTCCTGGCTGGCGGTGGTGCGGTGGCTGTACTGCGCCAGGTCGCCGCAACGCATGCAGATGGCGTGCACCTTGGTCACGTATTCCGCCATCGACATCAAGGCCGGCATGGGTCCGAAGGGGCGCCCCTGGAAGTCCATGTCCAGCCCGGCAATGATCACGCGAATGCCCGAATTGGCCATCTGTTCGCAGACTGCAGGCAAGCCACTATCGAAGAACTGGGCCTCATCGATCCCCACCACTTCGATCGCATTCGTCAGCAGCAGGAGGTGGCTGCTACCCGGCACGGGCGTGCTGCGGATGGAGGTGCCCTCGTGGCTCACCACGTCGTTGTCATGGTAGCGTTTGTCCACGCCGGGCTTGAAGATCTCCACCTTCTGTTTGGCGAATTCGGCGCGGCGCAGGCGGCGGATGAGCTCTTCCGTTTTTCCGCTGAACATGCTGCCGCAGATCACTTCGATCCAGCCCTTGCGTGGGCCACGGGGTCCGGTATGCTCCAGGAACATCTTCGGTATCCGGTCCAGGGAACGTGCCGGATCGTAATTTGGCGGTGCGCGAAAATAGGGATCTTCGCAAAGGACCCCTGGGGAACGCGGTCCGGACACATGAGCAACGACAAGCCTTTCCGCAATATCAACGAACTGGTCGCGGCCTTGTTGGCGGCCAGCAGGGAGCTGGGTGATGGCAGCCTTGAACTGGACGGACTGGAAACGGCGTGCTCGGATGCGCGTGAATTGTACGAGCGCCTTGTCGTGCTCAGGCACAAGGCGCGGGAGTCCGTCAGTGCCCCAGGCCAAGTCGGCGGCAACAAGCTGCGGGAGCGGGACTCCCAGTCCAGGGAGCAGGAACCTGCGCCCGTGCGACTGGACACACGTCCGGCTACCGATACGAGCTCGCGGCAGACCTCGTTGATCGACGCCATAGCCAGCACCGAACAGGGTGACAAGAAGCCGGTGCGAAAGGAGACCGGGGCACAAACGCCATCGTTGGCCGAGAAGTTGGAGAAGGCCGCAGTGGAGGATCTGAACAAGGCGATCAGCCTGAGCCATAAGTTCTGGTTCGTGGCCGAACTGTTCAATGGGGACCGGGCGGCCTACGACAAGGGTGTGGAGCAGCTCAACAATTTCAAGGACATGAGCGAGGCCAGGGACTTCCTGGAGAAGGAAGTGGTCGGGAAGTTGAAGGTCCCGGCCGACCCCGAAGCACTCGCCACCTTCACCGACCTGGTGCAACGCCGCTACGCATGATGCTACGTACCATCCTTCTCGGGTGCGTCCTGTTCCCCTGCTGTTCGATCGGCCAGGATGCTGAGGCGATCCGTAGTGAAGGGCGCAAGTATGTCAAGACGCTCACCTCCGCCGCCATGCATGGGCGTGGTTACGTGGCCAACGGCGATGGGCTTGCGGCCGATTGGATCGGACAGCAGTTCGCCAGGATGGGCCTCAAACCGCTCAAGGAGGACTATTTCCAGCCCTTCCAGTTCAATGTGAACAGCTTCCCGGACAGCTTGAAGGTGAGCGTGGATGGTCAGCCGATGCGATCAGGGAGCGATTTCATCGTGGACCCTTCTTCCGGTTCTGCGAGCGGCACCTTCGGATTGGTCCATTTGACCCCGGCGGATGTGCTCGACCCCGCGCGTCGCTCCATGGCCATGGGTGTCCTCGCTGGTCGCGCGGCCTGCCTGGACTTGCCACCCACGAATAACGCGGACTCGTTGCGTCTGTACCGGGAGATGGAACAGGAGCTGATGCACTTCTGTCCGGTGGTGAAGAAGGTGGATGGGAAGCTCACTTGGGGGGTGGCGCAGGAGGCGATGCCGTTCCCGCTGATCGAGGTCCTGAGCCCGGTCCTCACGGACAGTTCGGAGAGCATCACGATCGATGTTCGGAACACCCTGCTTCCACGGCATGAGGCGCGGAACGTGCTGGGATGGGTGAAGGGAAGGAGCAAGAAATGGGTCGTCGTCGGGGCCCACTACGACCATCTGGGCCACATGGGACCGGATGCGATGTTCCCAGGCGCCAATGACAATGCGAGCGGGGTGGCGATGATGCTCACGCTCGCGGACTGGTTCTCAAAGCACCGGCCCAAGTACAACATGCTCTTCGTGGCCTTCGCCGGTGAAGAGGCGGGCTTGGTCGGCAGCGAGTGGTTCGTGGTGGACCGACCGGTGGATCTTTCCAGGATCAAGTTGATGTTGAACCTGGATATCCTGGGCACGGGCGATGACGGGATCACGGTCGTCAATGCAACAGCCCAGCAGGAGGGGTTCGACCAGCTTGTGGCGATCAATGAGAAGCGGAAATTGCTGTCCCAGGTGAAAGCACGAGGCCCCGCCTGCAACAGTGATCACTGCCCTTTCGCAAAGCGGAACGTCCCGGCATTGTTCATCTATACGATGGGCGGGATCGCCGCTTATCACGACGTGTACGACAAGGAGGAGACCCTGCCGCTAACCGAGTTCGCCGATCTCCATGCCTTGCTGAAGGAGTTCCTCACCACGCTCAAATGAGCATCGGTGACGAGCACGACCAGCGGCCGGTAGCGGCTTCATCGCCCACGCGTTCCGCACTGACCTTGGTGCCCACCCCCATCGGGAACCTGGACGACATCACCGTGCGGTCGACGAAGGTGCTGGCATCCGTGGACGGGGTGATCGCGGAGGATACGAGGGTGACCGGCCGATTGCTCATGCACCTGGGCATCCAACGTCCGTTGATCCCTTTCCATACGCATAACGAGCACCGCATGGTGGATCAGCTGGTGGCAAGGATGCGGGCGGGGGAGCGCTTCGCCCTTGTGAGCGATGCCGGCACACCGGGCATCAGCGACCCCGGATTCCTGCTCACCCGCGCGGCCGTTCAGGCGGGCCTGTCCGTGGAATGCCTGCCCGGGGCCACCGCCTTCGTGCCGGCATTGGTGAACAGTGCCCTGCCCAGCGACCGCTTCGTGTTCGAGGGCTTCCTGCCTGTGAAGAAGGGACGACGGACGCGGTTGGAGGAACTGAGTACCGAGGGCAGGACCATGGTCTTCTACGAAAGTCCGCACCGTTTGCGCCGCACCCTCACCGACCTCATGGAGGCCTTCGGCCAGGGGCGCCTTGCGAGCATCTCCCGGGAGATCAGCAAGCTCCATGAAGAGACCATACGGGGAAGCCTGGCGGATCTAGCCTCCCATTTCGAACGGAACGAGCCAAGGGGAGAGTTCGTGGTGGTCGTGAGCGGCGTATCTTGAGTGTCCGTTGGATCGTTCGGAGTGTTTACTTTGTCAACACAATGATGTTGATAACCCTGATCGGTAGGCGACTCGCGCTCGGGTTGGTTGCTGCCCTCACTCTCTTTCAAGAGGCTGATGCTCAGGCTTATCTGTTGCATTCGCCGGACACCTTCCTGCTGCAGCGTACCACCAACCCCTTTAAACCGATAGGTGAGCCGGTCGGGGAATTCGTGGACATTTTTCCGGCAATGGGCCAATGGACCCTCCTCTTCGAGAAGGACGGGGTGAAGCGCAAGGTGAAGTGCAAGGACATCTGGGGCTTCCTGTACAAGGGTGTTCTTTTTCGGATCAATGACGAGGGTCCGATCCCCGTCCGGCTCATGACCGAAGGGGAGGTATGCTATTATGAGAACGGCTTCGCGCACCTGCGCATGGTGCGCGACGACCTGGAGGTCGCCACTTATGATGTGGGCAATGCCGCCTACCTCAGCAAGGACCTCAAGGGGCCGATCGTTCCGGCGCGCTTCAAAGCGGATGACACTCGATCGCCTTCCGGGCTGTTCCGCACCGAGTATCCCATGCTGGAACCTCTTTACCGATGTATCGGCGACAACGATCAGATGGATCCGATCCGGCAGTGCGTGGTCGACTTCGAAAGCGGATTGCTCGGGGACCGTCGGGAGGTGGATCCCGTTCGCTGAGCGGATCGCCAATGAAGGCCTGGACCCTATCGGCTCACGGTGCTCCCGAGCGCGTGTTGCGCATACAACAGCATCCGCGACCATTACCGGGCCCCGGTCAGGTGCGCATCAAGAGCGAGGGCTTCGGATTGAATTATGCGGACGTGATGGCGGTGCGAGGTCTTTACCGTGAAGCACCTCCGCTCCCCAGCATCCTGGGATACGAAGTGGTGGGGGTGGTGGATGAACTGGGTGAGGGGGTCTCCGAGGCATTGCTGGGCGCCCGGGTCGCCGCCCTCACCCGCTTTGGCGGTTACGCGGAGTATGCACTAACGGACCACCGCGCGCTCATCATCATCCCGGGGGACATGCCCCTGGGTGTGGCGGCTGCCATGACAACCCAGGGATGCACGGCATGGTACGCGGCCCGGATCCTTTGTCCATTGCGAACCGGTGAACGGGTCCTCGTACATGCTGCGGCCGGAGGCGTTGGACAATGGTTGGTACAACTCGCCTTGCGTTCCGGTTGTGAGGTGTTCGCCATCGCCGGTGGCCGCGAGAAGGTGGAACATTTGCGCAGCCTTGGTGTGCACCATGTCATCGATCGCCACGCCGGCGATCCAAGGCGTCTCCTGCGGGATCGGCTTGAAGGGTCGCGCCTGGACATATCCTTCAATGCGGTGGGAGGGACCTCCTTCCGATCGGACATGCGCGCGCTCGGTTCCGCTGGTCGGATCGTACTTTACGGTGGTTCGCAGCGCACGGCCGCCGGTCCTTTCGGCACACTTCGCTTCGTTTGGAACATGGGTGTGGTGGTCCCGATATTCCTGATGATGCGCAGTCAGAGCATCCTTGGGATCAACATGCTGCGCATCGCAGAGCATCGTCCGGACCTTATTGCGGAGTGTCTGGCCGGCATCAAGGCGACCTACGATGCCGGCGGGATCGATGTGCATGTGCACGGGACCTTCGCCAGCGAAAGGCTTCCGGAAGCCTTGAACAAGCTCGCATCAGGCGGTACCATGGGGAAGGTCGTGGTCAGCTGGTAGCGCCCTGAACCGTCCGTCCGAAGGCGGTGGGATGGAACGTGCATCGGTCGGCATGGACCGTTGTGGTGGTGCCGGGCCGGGAGCCGTCTCCGGTGCTTGTGTCCGGTACTTCGTGCTGTGCCGGAGCACAGTGTGGGATCCCGGCACGACCACTGCCATGAGAAGTAGCTTCCAATACATGATCACAGGTCTCATCGGCCTGTTGTCCACCTCCTCCATCGTCAACGCACAGGCCATCCAGCAGGGGGATGTTCTTGCCCCCGTCGGCGCCACGTGGCATATGCGGAGCCTGCAGTCGATCCCCACCCTTCCTGTGGATGAGATCCCGACCATCTGGCCATTCGCCGAGGTGGTCGGCAACGATGTCTTTGGATCCACATTCAGCGTGCTCGACCCCGCGACGGTTCCTGAGGCCACCTCCTATCCCGGCACTGATCGGGTGATGCGTGAACTGCGCGACGATAACGACCGCGATACCTATACCTTCCTGGATGTTCAGGCCCAGCATTGTCTGGCGTTGGCGAGTCATGATGCCCTGGTCACCACGGTCTATTCACCGGGTGCCCTGGTAGCGGCCTACCCGTTGGTCCTTGGAATGGCGGTCACCGGCTCCGATTGTTCCACTTCGGTGAGCCCGACCTCTCTGACCCCGTATTGTGGTGAGACCGAGATCATCTTCTTGAAGACGGGCTTGTTGCAGTTGCACTTCGGAGAGTTCGACGAGGCCAGGCTGGTGCGAACACGCCGGATCAAGGTGAACCAGACGGACCAAACGGACAGCACCATGACCGAGACCCTGACCTGGTTCGCTCCGGGTGTGCCATATCCGCTGCTGCAACTGGTCACCGTGAACTACGCGAACGGGGATCAGGCGCGCTCAGGGCATATCCTCGATGAAACATCTGTTGTGGGGCTGGAGGAGTTGGGATCGGCATCGCCTCTTCGTGTATTCCCGGTGCCCAGTTCCGGCGATGTCTTCCTGGATGCCACGAACGGCGGCTATCTACGCATCTTCGCTTCGGACGGGCGCTTGGTGCAGCAGACCAGACTGGCGGCTTCGGCCACACCCGTTCGACTTCCAATGGGGGATCGGTCACGAGGGGTTTATCACGCTGTCCTTCAACAGAACGGCTCCATCGAGCGCTTCAAGTTCGTCCTGGAGTGAGGCGCGCTACCGAACCGTTCATCACGGGATGGTGACAAGATGGGGACGGATAGTTTTGCCGGTCATCGATCGACCATGTTGAACCGGATCACCGCCTTCTTGTTCCTGCTCGTTTCAACCCGTGCTGCCACCGCGCAGAATGAGCCGCTCTGGCTGCGCGCTCCCGCGATAAGCCCGGATGGCGGTACCATCGCCTTCTGTTACCAGGGGGACATCTGGCGGGTGTCGGCCGATGGCGGCGAAGCCATGGCGCTCACCACCAATGAGGCATACGACCATACGCCTGTATGGAGCCATGACGGGCGGCACATCGCATTCGCCAGCACGCGCTACGGCGGCTCCGACGTGTTCATCATGAGCGCCATGGGCGGACCTGCCACACGGCTCACCTACCACAGCAACAACGAGGTCCCTTCCGACTTCAGCCGTGACGATGAACAGGTCCTCTTCTACGGGACACGTCAGGACGACCCCCGCCATCAGCTCTTCCCGATCGCGGGCTTCGGGGAGCTTTATGCGGTCCCGGTCGGGGGTGGAAGACCGGCTCAGGTGAGCACCGTCGCGATGCAGTGCGCGCGATATGCACCAGCTGGGGATCGGATCGTGTATCAGGACAGGAAGGGCTACGAGGACCCCTTGCGCAAGCACCATACGAGCAGTGTCACCCGCGACATCTGGATCTTCGATCCGGCCACGAGGTCATATCGCCAGCTGACGACCTTTGCTGGAGAGGACCGCGATCCCGTGTGGAGCAGGGATGGCAGCTCGGTCTACTACCTCAGCGAGGAGAGCGGCTCCTACAACGTCCATCGCATTCCCGCAGCGGGTGGAACGAGCGCCCAGGTGAGCCGGTTGGCCGATCATCCGGTCCGGCACCTGAGCATCAGTGATGCTGGGACCTTGTGTTTCAGTTTCCGTGGGGAGCTATACACCATGACGGATGGTGGCGAGCCGCGAAAGGTGTCCGTGCGCCTGCACTCCGATGGGCGGTACGATCCGGAGCGGATCATTTCTGTGAACAGCGCCGATGAGTACGAGGTGAGCCCGAGCGGCAAGGAGGTGGTCCTCGTTCATCGCGGTGAGGTCTTCGTCAGCTCGGTCGCCGAAGGGACGACACGCCGGATAACGAACACGCCGGAACAGGAGCGGAACGTGAGCTTCAGCCCGGATGGGAGGACGATCCTCTACGCGAGCGAGCGGAACGGCAGTTGGGACCTTTATACCACAAGCCTCACGCGGAAGGAGGAGAAGTACTTCTTCAACGCCACGGTGCTCAAGGAGGAGGCACTGCTCGCCACGCCGGCCGAAGAGTTCCAGGCCACCTATTCACCCGATGGCAAGGAGGTGGCCTACCTCGAGGAAAGGACCACCTTGAAGGTGCTCAACCTCGCCAGCAAAGTGACACGGACGGTGATGCCCGGCGATAGGAACTATAGCTACGCGGATGGGGATCAGTCCTACGCATGGAGCCCGGACAGCAAATGGTTCGTGGTGAACTTCCTCCATCCCGATCAGTGGATCGGTCAGGTCGGATTGGTCAACGCCACAGGTAAGGACTCCATCATCGACCTCACCCGAAGCGGATACGGCGGGTATCAGCCGCGTTGGGCCATGGATGGCAAGGCGATCGTCTACGTGAGCGATCGTGATGGCATGAAGAACCACGCGAGTTGGGGCAGCCAGGGGGATGCGTATGCCATCTTCCTCACGAAGGCGGCCTTTGACGAATTCAAACTGAACAAGGAGGAGGCAGCTCTTGCCAAGGAAGGTGAGGAGAAGGACGAGGACTCCAATGACAAGAAGGAAGGGGCGAAGGCCAAGGATAAGAAGAAGGAGGAGGAGGAGAAGCCGGTCGAACCACTGAAGATCGATCTGGAAGGCATCACCGAACGGCGCATCCGGCTCACCCCGAATTCCAGTGACCTGAGCGGTGCTGTGCTGAGCAATGATGGAGAGAAGGTCTGGTACTTGGCGGCCTTTGAGAAGGGTACCGACCTGTGGCAGTATGAGGTGCGCACCCGCGAAGCGAAGATCCTGCACAAGATGGGTGAAGGCTGGGCTGGCGGGCTCCTGCTTGACAAGGAGGGAAAGAATCTCTTCTACATGGGCGACGGTGGCATCAGCTACTATGACACGGATAAGAACGAGAGCAAGTCTGTCGGCATCAACGGGGAGATGGTGCTGAACGAGGGCGCAGAACGTGCCTACCTCTTCGAGCATATCTGGCGTCAGGTGAAGAAGAAGTTCTACCGGGAGGATCTGCAGGGCGTGGATTGGGACATGTACAAGACGGAGTATCAGCGCTTCCTGCCGTACATCAACAACGATCACGACATGGCCGAGCTCTGTAGTGAACTGCTCGGCGAGCTGAACGCCAGCCATACCGGTGCGGGGTACGGAGGTGATGAGGTGGAGAACGCGGATGCCACGGCTTGCCTGGGCCTGCTCTATGCTTTCGAACCGGGTCCGGGCCTGCACATCGCGGAGGTGTTGCCGAACGGACCGGCCACCAAGGAGGGCTCACGGATCAAGGCCGGTCACATCATCGAGCGCATTGACGGTGAAGAGGTGACGGCGAATGCTGATCCCGCCCGTTACTTCAATCGGAAGGCGGGTCGTTACATGTTGCTCGATCTCTTCGATCCAAGGTCCAACGCGCGCTGGACCCAGACGGTGAAGCCCATCACCGCGTGGGAGGAGGGCCAGCTGTTATACAAGCGCTGGGTGGAGAATAGCCGACAGCTGGTCGACAGCCTGAGCGGCGGCAAGCTGGGATACGTGCATGTACGCGGGATGGATGATCACAGCTTCCGCGTCGTATACGAGGAAGCGCTGGGACGATATCACGACCGGGAAGGATTGGTGGTGGACACCCGGTTCAACGGCGGTGGCTGGTTGCACGACGACCTGGCCACCTTCTTGAACGGCAAGACCTACATGCGCATGGAACCGCGTGGACAGAGACTCGGTACCGAACCGCAGTTCAAATGGCAGAAGCCGAGCGTGGTGGTCATGAGCGAGGGGAATTACAGCGATGCACACATGTTCCCGGTCACCTATCGCGCCTTGGGCATCGGCAAATTGGTGGGAATGCCTGTGGCCGGCACCGGAACGGCCGTATGGTGGGAGGGTCTCCAGAACAACATGTGGTTCGGGATCCCACAGGTGGGTATGATCGATAACAACGGGAACTATCTGGAGAACCAGCAGTTGGAACCCGACGTGAAGCAGGCGCTGGATCCGGGTGCCGTGAGCATGGGTCGCGACCAGCAATTGGAAGAGGCCGTGAAGGTGCTGCTGCAATAGAGCTCTTCGATGGGTCGGACTCAGATGGCGACCTCGGTCAGCTGCAGCGAGGTTGATCAAAGGGAGGCTCTTCACACAAGAGTCCTATGCGTAAGTCCTGGACATTCGATGACCCCGAAATCAGTGGTGTCCGGGGAAAGTGTGAAGGTGTGAAAAAGTTGAAGGGGGCGTGAGCCCCCTTCGGTGTGTAGGTTCAAGGTGTCTGACACCAAGAGCCGAACACATGAGGCAAGGTAGCCTGTTTACCGGACAGCCGGTGCTGTCGCAACTGTTGAACCTGATACCCAGGAGTTTGGTGGATCGTCTTGGGCGAGAGCACCAAGCTGACCGCTACTGCAAGCGGTTCTACACGTACGACCACGTGGTGACCATGTTGGCAGGGGTGTTCATGGGCTGCACCTCACTGCGTGAGCTGACCACCGGCCTTCAAGCCTGTGAACAGCGGCTGCGTCACGCAGGATTGAAGCACACCCCTCGCCGCAGCACCCTGGCCGATGCCAACGCAAGGCGGCCCGAGGCGCTCTTTGGCGCATTGTTCCACGAACTGTATCAACGCTACTACGGCAGTTCCCCGGACAGCCGCCGGAAGAAGGACCTGCTGAGCCGCCTGCACATTCTGGATTCCACCACCATCACCCTGTTCAGCGATGTGATGCACGGAACGGGCGCTTACGGCATGGACGGGCGCAAGAAGGGCGGCGCTAAAGCCCACGTGGTCATGCGTGCGCAGGATCAAGTACCCTGCTTCATCGACCTCACTGAGGGGCGCCGCAACGACAAGACCGTCATGGCCTCGGTGCCTCTGGCCAAGGGTTCGGTGCTGGTCTTCGACATGGGGTACACCAACTTCGAGCAATGGCAGAACTGGACCACCCAGGGGATCCACTGGGTTACCCGCCTGCAAGATGGCGTGCGTGTGCAGGTGACCGAGCACCTACCGGTGAATGACGCGCAGCGCGATGCTGGCGTGATCGGCGACCAGCTGGTGCTGCTGGGAGCAGGCAGCGATCCCATGCAGGCGCGCATCATACACTACCACCACCAACCCACCAGACGCCTCTTCCGCTTCGTGACCAACAACATGCTTTGGGCGCCCACCACCATCGCACACATCTACAAATGCCGCTGGGACATCGAGCAGCTCTTCAAGCGCGTGAAGCAGAACTACCCGCTGCGTTACTTCCTGGGCGACAGTCCCAACGCCATCAAGATCCAGATCTGGTGCGCCTTCATCGCCGACCTGTTGCTCAAGATCGTGCGCGATCGCGTGCATCGCTCATGTCCCCGCAGATGGTCCTTCGCCAACATCGCTGGCCTGATCCGCATACACCTGCACACCTACATCGATGCCCTTCAGTTCCTGCGCGACCCGGACAGGGCCCTATTGCACTATCGACCACCCGAGACCAACCCTCAACTACCGCTGTTCATGTACAATTGACCCACAGGGGGCTTACCTGTAGCATCAACAAGCTGCGCCCCTTGAAATCAAGCCTTCACAACAGGCGCATGACCCGTTCTCAACTTTCCCCGGACACCACTGACCCCGAAATGGATCCAATGGTCATCGCATCGATGCGGGTGGGGATACCAACGAAAAGGGCGGGCCAAGCGGCCCGCCCTTTCATTTCATGCGTCGATGATCAGCGGATCACCACGGTCTGCACACTGCGGTTGCCCTCCGTCATCAGGCTGAGGCTGTAGCTGCCAGCTGCCACTTTCCCGGCGATCGGAAGCACAATGGCCTGGCCAGCGGTCAC